>NZ_JAYJLD010000036.1 GCF_035282765.1 Ferviditalea candida
CTTCTTCAACTCTGCTCTAGTCAATGTCAATGTCTCCTGTCCCATAGTGACATTATCTCAGAACAGTTACAGGGTGACATTATCACAGCACAACGACATCGGATAGTAAATTTTGTTGACTTCAAATATTGGATATGTTATCATAGTAAAATGTCAGTATTAGGATGAGCAGGTTGTCTTTAGTTTGGTAAAATGTCAAGTCTTTTTTTCATTATATATGAATAAAATTTTAATCGTTAAAGTATAATGATTAAATTTTCGGTAAATCATCTTGTTATATGCAGATTGATGATTCGACAAATTGAGTATGATTTCCGCATGAAACTCGATCATTTTTGCAAAAGGGCAGTGATTTTCTGAATGAATCGATTCAATATACCGTGTATATGAAATGCTTCCTGTGAAAGGTGACCCGACCGGTCTGGAGAATGCGTCTTGTTATTGTTAAGACATCCTTGATCGGTTTTGTTGCCTGAACAAGCTGTCGGAATTTTGACAGTGCTTCGGCAGGGGCTTTCTTCTTTTTTGTATATAGGGAAGTATGTTGAACTAAGGGGTGAGTTGAAGTTGGCAGGTCATCTTGTACAGTATGGTCGACGTCAGCGCAGAAGCTATGCACGGATTAATGAGGTGCTGGAGGTTCCGAATCTGATCGAAATCCAGCAGAAATCCTATCAATGGTTTCTGGATCAAGGGTTGCGTGAAATGTTTCAGGAAATCTCGCCGATTCAGGATTTTACGGGAAATTTGACCCTGGAATTCATTGATTACAGTTTGGGCGAACCCAAGTATTCCGTAGATGAATCCAAAGAGCGTGATGTTACGTTCGCGGCTCCTCTTCGTGTAAAGGTGCGTTTGATTAACAAGGAAACGGGAGAGGTCAAAGAACAAGAGGTTTTCATGGGGGACTTCCCGTTGATGACCGACACAGGCACATTTATCATCAACGGAGCCGAACGTGTCATTGTCAGTCAGCTGGTCCGTTCTCCGAGCGTATATTTCAGCAGCAAAGTGGACAAAAACGGTAAAAATACGTTTACGGCCACGGTTATTCCGAATCGGGGAGCATGGCTGGAGCTCGAAACGGACGCTAAAGACATTATCTACGTGCGTATTGACCGGACGCGAAAAATCCCTGTTACTGTTCTTCTGAGAGCCTTGGGATTTGGTACCGATGATGAAATTCTCAACTTACTCGGCGAGGATGAATATCTTCGCAATACACTTGAAAAAGACAATACCGACTCGGTTGAAAAAGCATTGATTGAAATATATGAACGCTTGCGTCCCGGTGAACCGCCGACACTGGAGAATGCCAAGAACCTGCTTGTCGCGCGCTTTTTTGATCCGAAGCGCTATGACCTCGCCAATGTCGGTCGCTATAAGATCAACAAAAAGCTGCACATTAAAAACCGGCTGTTCAACCAACGGCTGGCTGAAACTCTGGTAGATCACGAAACGGGAGAAATTGTCGCGGAAGCCGGACAATTGATTGATCGCCGAATCTTGGACCAGATTATTCCTGTTCTAGAAAAAACCGTCGGTTTCAAGGAATACAAAGTGTTCAACGGGGTGCTGGATGAACAGTTGATTCCGCTGCAACGGATTAACGTTTTTTCGCCGATTGAAGACGGCAAAGTCGTCGGGGTTATTTCCAATGGGATGATTGATAAGGGTGTCAAGCATATCACTCCTGCTGATATTATTGCCTCGATCAGCTATTTTATCAATTTGCTTCATGGAATCGGAAACACCGATGATATCGACCATCTCGGCAATCGCCGTTTGCGTTCCGTTGGCGAACTTCTGCAAAACCAGTTTCGCATCGGTCTTTCAAGAATGGAACGCGTCGTGCGTGAGCGCATGTCCATCCAAGATGCGAACGTTATTACGCCGCAGGCGTTAATCAATATTCGCCCGGTTATCGCGGCGATCAAGGAGTTCTTTGGCAGCTCGCAGCTGTCGCAATTTATGGATCAAACGAATCCGCTTGCCGAATTGACGCACAAACGCCGTCTTTCCGCATTGGGACCGGGCGGTCTGACAAGGGAAAGAGCAGGCTTTGAGGTGCGCGACGTACACCATTCGCACTACGGCCGTATGTGCCCCATTGAGACGCCTGAAGGACCCAACATCGGCTTGATCAACTCGCTGTCTACGTTTGCCCGGATTAACGAGTACGGATTTATTGAGACTCCGTATCGTTGGGTGGATCCGAATACCGGCGTTGTGACGGAGAAGATCAGTTATATTACCGCCGATGAAGAGGATAATTATGTAATCGCCCAGGCGAATGCACAGCTTGATGAAGAGGGCAAATTCGCCAATGAAACGGTTATCGTTCGGTATAAAGAAGATATTTTGACGGTTCCGCGCGAACGCGTCGACTTCATGGACGTCTCGCCGAAACAGGTTGTCTCCGTGGCGACGGCATTGATTCCGTTCCTGGAGAATGACGACTCGAACCGCGCTTTGATGGGTTCGAACATGCAGCGCCAGGCGGTTCCGCTGCTTGTGCCGAAATCGCCGCTTGTCGGAACGGGGATGGAGCATAAATCCGCTAAAGATTCCGGAGTTTGTGTCGTTTCCAAATACGACGGGGTGGTCGAACGGGTAAGCGCCAACGAAATTACGATTCGCCGTCAGGAAATGGTGGATGGCAAGCTGGTAACAGGAGATTTGGTGAAGCACAAGCTTTATAAATTCCTGAGATCCAACCAAGGGACCTGCATCAACCAACGTCCGCTTGTCCGCAAAGGCGACTTCGTAAAAAAAGGCGATATCCTCGGCGATGGCCCATCGACTGAACAGGGAGAATTGGCTCTGGGACGCAACGTTGTCGTGGCGTTTATGACATGGGAAGGTTATAACTACGAAGATGCCATACTGCTTAGCGAGAAGTTGGTGAAGGAGGATGTTTTCACCTCCATTCACATTGAGGAATATGAGTCTGAAGCCCGCGATACGAAACTTGGACCGGAGGAAATTACCCGCGATATTCCGAACGTCGGGGAAGATGCTCTGAAAAATCTTGATGAACGCGGCATTATCCGCGTGGGTGCGGAAATCAGCGCGGGAGATATTCTGGTCGGCAAGGTGACGCCAAAGGGTGTGACCGAGCTGACAGCGGAGGAGCGTTTGCTCCACGCCATCTTCGGCGAAAAAGCCCGCGAAGTCCGCGACACCTCCTTGAGGGTTCCTCACGGTACGGACGGGATCGTTGTCGACGTCAAGGTATTTACCCGCGAGAACGGCGATGAATTGCCGCCGGGCGTGAATCAATTGGTAAGAGCCTATATCGCCCAAAAACGGAAAATCTCCGAAGGTGATAAGATGGCCGGACGCCATGGCAACAAAGGGGTCATCGCCCGTATTTTGCCGGAAGAGGATATGCCGTTTTTGCCGGATGGAACGCCTGTACAGGTTGTGCTGAACCCGCTTGGGGTTCCGTCGCGGATGAACATCGGCCAGGTGCTGGAGGTTCATCTTGGGATGGCTGCGATGCAGCTTGGCATTCATGTATCAACTCCTGTATTTGACGGGGCGCGTGAAAATGACGTCTTCGATACCATGGAAGAAGCCGGCATGCAGCGAAACGGCAAAACGCGTTTGTATGACGGAAGAACCGGTGAGCCGTTTGAAAGAGAAGTCACAGTCGGAGTCATGTACATGATCAAACTGGCGCACATGGTTGACGATAAAATCCATGCCCGTTCCACCGGTCCGTACTCCCTCGTCACACAGCAGCCGCTTGGCGGCAAAGCCCAGTTCGGGGGACAGCGTTTCGGGGAAATGGAGGTTTGGGCTTTGGAAGCCTATGGTGCTGCCTATACGCTTCAGGAAATATTGACCGTCAAATCCGATGATGTGGTCGGAAGGGTAAAAACATACGAGGCGATCGTCAAAGGCGAGAATGTGCCTGAACCCGGAGTTCCCGAATCGTTCAAGGTGTTAATCAAGGAACTGCAGAGCTTGGGTATGGATGTGAAAATTCTTACCGAGGATGAGGAAGAAATCATCATGAAGGAAATTGACGAAGATGATGAAGGTAGCGGTGATAAGCTCAATTTGAATCTCGAAGGGGTAGAGGTTGGCGTTGAATAACCCTGCCGCTTGGGAATGAAGCATTGCCTGTCGCGGATGAATTTGCACAAGCTTTCAGTGTTTAGTTCCATAAGAAATTCTTGAGGAGGGTTGCTCCTTGATGGACGTCAACAACTTTGAATTTATGAAAATCGGGCTGGCTTCTCCCGACAAAATCCGTTCCTGGTCCAGGGGAGAAGTCAAAAAACCGGAAACCATCAACTATCGTACGCTCAAGCCTGAAAAGGAAGGGCTGTTCTGCGAGAAAATTTTCGGTCCTACCAAGGATTGGGAGTGCCATTGCGGCAAGTATAAGCGTGTCCGTTACAAAGGGGTCGTGTGCGATCGCTGCGGCGTAGAAGTTACGCGGGCCAAAGTCCGCCGCGAACGAATGGGACATATTGAATTGGCGGCGCCGGTATCCCATATCTGGTATTTCAAAGGGATCCCCAGCCGGATGGGCTTGGCGTTGGATATGTCGCCGAGATCGCTGGAGGAGATTATCTATTTCGCTTCCTATGTAGTAACCGATCCGGGCGAAACTCCGCTTGAGAAAAAGCAGCTGCTTTCCGAAAAGGAATACAGAAGCTACCGCGAAAAGTACGGTTACGGATTTCAAGCCGGCATGGGAGCGGAAGCTGTCAAAAAACTGCTTCAAGACCTTGATGTCAATGCGGAGTTGGCCGTTCTTCGAGAGGAATTGAAAACCGCGCAGGGCCAAAGGAGAAACCGCGCCATCAAACGTCTTGAGGTGCTTGAGGCATTTCGCTCATCGGGCAACAATCCGGAATGGATGGTGCTGGATGTTCTTCCTGTCATTCCGCCGGAGCTTAGACCGATGGTGCAACTGGACGGCGGCCGTTTTGCCACTTCCGACCTGAACGATTTGTACCGTCGCGTGATTAACCGCAACAACCGTCTGAAGCGCCTGTTGGATTTGGGGGCGCCCGATATCATTGTACAGAACGAAAAGCGGATGCTGCAGGAAGCGGTTGACGCCTTGATTGATAACGGCCGCCGCGGACGTCCAGTGACCGGACCCGGCAACAGGCCGTTGAAATCGCTCAGCCATATGCTGAAAGGAAAACAGGGCCGGTTCCGTCAGAATCTGCTGGGCAAACGCGTCGACTACTCGGGACGCTCCGTTATCGTGGTCGGGCCGAGTCTTAAGATGTACCAATGCGGTTTGCCGAAAGAAATGGCATTGGAGTTGTTTAAGCCGTTCGTAATGAAAGAGCTGGTCAACAAAGGTCTGGCCCATAACATTAAAAGCGCCAAACGGAAGGTTGAAAAAGTCAGCCCCGAGGTCTGGGATGTTTTGGAGGAAGTGATCAAAGAGCATCCGGTTCTTTTGAACCGTGCTCCTACGCTGCACAGGCTCGGCATCCAAGCTTTTGAACCGATTCTTGTTGAAGGCCGTGCCATCAAATTGCATCCGCTCGTATGTACCGCATACAATGCCGACTTTGACGGCGACCAGATGGCCGTGCACGTTCCTTTATCCGCTGAAGCGCAGGCGGAGGCCAGGATTCTGATGCTCGCTTCCGGAAATATTTTGAACCCGAAAGACGGAAAGCCGGTCGTTACGCCTTCCCAGGATATGGTCTTGGGGACGTACTACTTAACGCTCGATAATCATGATTCGGTGGGCTCCGGAACGATTTTCAGAACAGTGAATGAAGCGATCTCCTCCTACCAATCGGGGAACGTATCGCTCCATGCACGGGTGGCGATTCCGGTTAAGGCGTTGAATAAAAAGTCTTTTACGCAGAAACAGCAGGATGCTTTTCTCGTGACGACCGTCGGAAAAATTATTTTTAATGAAATTTTTCCGGATGACTTTCCATTCATTAATGAGCCGACCCGGGAAAACTTGCTGAACGGAACGCCTGACAGGTATTTCATTTTTGACAAAGGCATAAACGTTCGGGAAGCGATCATGAACACTCCCGATAAGGGAGCCGTCGGCAAAGAATATCTGGGCTCGATTATCGCGGAATGCTTCCGTCGTTACCATACTACGAAGACTTCCGTAATTCTGGACAATATCAAATCGCTCGGATTCACTTATTCGACCAAAGCCGGTATTACAATTGCCGTATCCGATGTCGTGGTGCCGCAGGAGAAAGAACAACTGCTGCGGGATTCCGAAGATAAGGTCAAGGTGGTGCAGAATCAATACCGCAGAGGATTGATTACAAACGAGGAGCGGTATGACCGGGTTATCAGCATTTGGGATAAAATGAAGAGCGATATCACCGATATCCTGATGAAATCGCTGGATAAATACAATTCCATCAATCTGATGGTGGAGTCGAAAGCGCGGGGCAACAAATCGCAAATTACCCAGCTTGGCGGAATGCGCGGTCTGATGGCCAATCCGTCGGGTAGAATCATCGAGGTGCCGATCAAATCGAATTTCCGTGAAGGATTGACGGTTTTGGAATACTTCACCTCGACGCATGGAGCGAGGAAAGGTCTGGCGGATACGGCGTTAAGGACCGCGGACTCGGGTTACTTGACGCGGCGTTTGGTCGACGTTGCCCAGGATGTGATTGTTCGCGAGGATGACTGCGGAACGGACAAAGGCTTTATGGTCAGCAAAATCCATGACGGCAAAGAGGTCATTGAGGATCTGTACGACCGTATTGACGGCAGATATTCCTTCGAAACGATCCGACATCCCGAAACAAAGGAAATTATCGTCAACCGCAATGAGCTGATTGATGCGTCGAAAGCGATTGAGATCATTTCCGCAGGCATTGAGAAAGTTCAGATCCGTTCGGTGCTTAGCTGCAGGACCCGGCATGGCGTTTGTAAAATATGCTACGGACGAAACCTGGCAACCGGTAAGCATGTGGAAATCGGGGAAGCAGTCGGGATTATCGCGGCCCAATCGATCGGTGAGCCGGGTACCCAGCTGACAATGCGGACCTTCCATACGGGCGGGGTTGCAGGAGATGATATCACGCAAGGCCTTCCGCGGATTCAGGAGCTGTTCGAAGCAAGGAATCCGAAAGGTCAGGCGATCATATCGGAAATCGACGGCGTGATCAAAGATATTCGCGATGCGAAAGACCGTCGGGAAATCGAGGTTGAAGGCGAAGCCGAAACGAAGGTTTATCAGGTAACCTACGGTTCGCGCATCAGAGTATCCGTCGGCCAACAAGTCGAAGCTGGAGACGAGATTACTGAAGGATCCATAGATCCGAAGGATATGCTTAGAATTAAAGGGATCCGGGGAGTACAGAATTACATTCTCCAGGAAGTTCAACGCGTTTATCGCAACCAAGGCGTTGAGATCAACGACAAGCATATTGAGGTCATGATCCGTCAGATGCTGAGGAAAATCCGCGTCGTTGATGCCGGAGACACGAATTTGCTCCCCGGCTCGTTCGTTGACATTCATGAATATGAAGAGGCCAACAGGGAAGTTCTCTTATCCGGAGCAATGCCTGCGGTTGCCCGCCCGATTTTGCTCGGTATTACCAAAGCTTCACTGGAAACCGATTCGTTCCTGTCCGCCGCTTCGTTCCAGGAAACGACCCGCGTGCTGACTGATGCGGCGATCAAAGGAAAGGTCGATCAGCTGCTCGGTCTCAAGGAAAACGTCATTATCGGTAAGCTGATTCCTGCCGGAACGGGAATGACCCGTTATCGCGGAATCCGGATGCTGGAGGACGGCGAACCGGAAAATTTGGAAGAAGAGCTCAAGGAAGCTGTTTCGGTAGAGTAGATTTCCAACGTCAAATTGGATGCATTTTGCGAAAAATTTAATTGCGAGGCAGTTGTCGGAATCAATGCAGGGCAGCAAAAATTGCCCTGCAGATGGTTCTTGACACCAAACACGCGAAATGCTACTATATCGTAGTGTGCCAAAAAAACGTGCCGAAAAAAACACCCATCTGCTTTGGAGGATGTTGTTCTTGTCTAACGAAAAAGTATTACGGGATGGTAAAGTGATAATAGGCACTAAACAAACTACGAAAGTTATTGAACAAGGCAAGGCTGCTGAAGTATATGTTGCAAAGGACGCAGATCCCAGAATCACCTTAAAAATCGTCAACCTATGCAAGAAGATGGGAGTTAAGGTTGTTTACGTCGACACCATGAAGCAACTCGGCAAAGCCTGCGGGATTGAAGTGGGTGCTGCGATGGCAGCCATTGTAAATGAATGACTATCCTGAAGAATTCGCATCAGCTTAAATCACCATTCAACGTGAATTGTTCAGGGACGTTTCAGCTTGTCATTTTCATCACCTGTTGGTGCCATGAAAATGGCATGAGACGTCTAATAATGTTTTTGTTGTGGGCAGTGATCCTCCCGGGGGACCCCAAACAAAAACTTTTCGTTTGTTTACTTATGAACCGCCTGGATCTGTGGTCATGTAATACACTGCTTTGCATTAAGGAAAGTATGGGAAGGGGGTGTCGAAATGCCGACAATTAACCAATTGGTGAGAAAAGGACGCAAGGCCAAAGTCGTCAAATCCAAATCGCCTGCATTGCAAAGGGGTTACAATGCTATGAAGCGTGAGGAAACCGACCTGAGCGCGCCGCAAAAACGCGGGGTTTGCACTCGTGTGGGAACGATGACGCCGAAGAAACCGAACTCTGCACTTCGTAAATATGCGCGTGTTCGTTTGACCAACCGTGTTGAGGTTACCGCTTATATTCCTGGTATCGGACATAACCTCCAAGAGCACAGTGTCGTTCTGATTCGCGGCGGCAGGGTTAAGGATTTGCCGGGTGTTCGTTATCATATTATCCGGGGTGCGTTGGATACCGCTGGCGTGAACAACCGCAAGCAAGCCAGGTCGAAATACGGTACGAAACGTGCGAAAGCTAAAAAATAATGGAACGAATAAAATTAGATTACACTTGAAAGGGGGATAACAATGCCTCGTAAAGGACCTGTACCCCGCCGAGATGTGTTGCCTGATCCGATTTACAACAGCAAATTGGTTACGCGCTTAATCAACCGCATCATGCTCGACGGTAAAAAGGGAGTCGCCCAAAAAATATTGTACGATGCGTTCGACGTTATCCGCGATCGCACGGGTAAAGACCCGATGGAAGTATTTGAACAGGCGATCAAGAACATCATGCCCGTGCTGGAAGTCAAAGCCCGCCGTGTCGGCGGCGCCAACTATCAGGTTCCGGTTGAAGTTAAGCCGGAAAGAAGAACTTCGCTGGGACTTCGCTGGCTCGTAAATTACTCGCGCAATCGCGGAGAAAATACCATGCAGGAGCGTCTGGCGGCGGAAATCATTGATGCCAGCAATAACACTGGAGCTTCCGTGAAGAAACGTGAGGATACGCACAAGATGGCGGAAGCCAACAAAGCGTTTGCTCATTACCGCTGGTAATCTGGAAGTCATCAAGTTAGACAGTCATCAGGTTAAATAGAAAGGAGACAAAACCATGCCTAGAGCGTTCTCCTTGGAAAAAACACGTAATATTGGGATTATGGCTCATATTGACGCGGGCAAAACCACGACGACGGAACGCGTATTGTTCTATACCGGTCGTACCCATAAAATCGGGGAAGTCCATGAAGGGGCTGCCACGATGGACTGGATGGAGCAAGAGCAAGAGCGCGGCATTACGATTACCTCAGCCGCAACGACCGCGCAGTGGAAAGATCATCGCATCAATATTATCGATACCCCTGGACACGTGGATTTTACGGTGGAAGTCGAACGTTCACTTCGCGTATTGGATGGAGCGGTTGGCGTTTTCTGTGCCAAAGGCGGCGTCGAGCCTCAATCGGAAACCGTATGGCGTCAAGCTGACCGTTATCATGTACCAAGGATTGCCTATGTCAATAAAATGGACATCATTGGTGCCGATTTTGAAGGTGCGGTGCAGCAAATGCGCGAAAGACTGCGTGCCAATGCAGTTCCGATTCAATTGCCGATAGGTTCGGAAAACGATTTTATTGGCATTATCGATCTCATTGAGAACCAAGCATATATGTATAAGGATGACCTTGGAAAAGAGATCGAAGTGACTGAAATTCCGGCCGATTATAAAGAGAAAGCAGAAACATTCCGCCAAGAAATGATCGAAAAGATCGTGGAATTGGATGAAGAATTAATGATGAAATACCTGGAGGGAGAAGAAATCTCCATTGAGGAATTGAAAAGGGCGCTTCGCAAAGGAACGGTTGAAGTTAAAATCACACCGGTTCTGTGCGGCTCTTCTTACAAAAACAAGGGTGTACAAAAAATGCTCGATGCGGTTATCGATTACCTACCGGCTCCGACGGATGTTCCCGATATCAAGGGGGTTTTGGAGGACGGCACGGAAGTCAGCCGCAAATCTTCGGACAGCGAACCGTTCTCGGCTTTGGCGTTCAAGATTATGAGCGACCCGTATGTAGGTAAACTTACGTTCTTCCGCGTTTATTCCGGTACGCTTTCCTCGGGTTCGTATGTGTTGAACTCAACCAAGGGCAAGCGGGAAAGAATCGGACGTATTCTGATGATGCACGCCAATCACCGCGAAGAGATCGAAATGGTCTATGCGGGAGATATCGCTGCAGCCGTCGGATTGAAGGATACGACGACGGGGGATACGCTGTGCGACGAGAAGAACAAGGTTATTCTCGAATCCATGGAGTTCCCGGATCCGGTTATCTCCGTGGCCATCGAGCCGAAAACGAAAGCGGATCAGGACAAAATGGGCCTTGCATTGTCCAGGCTCGCTGAAGAAGATCCGACCTTCCGTACCAAAACCGATGAAGAAACCGGCCAAACGATTATTTCCGGTATGGGCGAACTGCACTTGGAAATTATCGTAGACCGTATGCAGCGCGAGTTTAAAGTGGAAGCGAATGTCGGCAAACCTCAAGTTGCTTACCGCGAAACCTTCCGCGCACCGGCAAAAGTCGAAGGAAAATTCGTTCGCCAATCCGGTGGCCGCGGTCAATACGGTCACGTATGGATCGAATTCGAGCCCTTGGAGCCGGGTAAAGGATTCGTGTTCGAGAACAAAATTGTCGGCGGCGTCGTGCCGCGGGAATATGTACCGGCCGTTCAAGCAGGTATTGAAGAATCGATGAAGAACGGTGTTCTTGCCGGCTTCCCGTTAGTGGATGTTCTGGCGAGACTGGTAGACGGTTCTTACCATGACGTCGACTCCAGTGAAATGGCGTTCAAAATTGCCGGATCGATGGCGTTGAAAGCAGCGAAGGATAAATGTAAGCCGGTTATTCTTGAGCCGATCATGAAAGTTGAAGTGACGGTTCCCGAAGAATATATGGGAGATGTCATGGGTGACCTGAACTCCCGCCGCGGACGCATTGAAGGAATGGATTCTCGCGCAGGCGCTCAAATCATTCGGGCGAAAGTGCCGCTTTCCGAAATGTTCGGTTACTCTACGACGCTGCGTTCAAGAACGCAAGGTCGCGGTACGTATTCGATGGAAATTTCTCATTATGAGGAAGTTCCGAAATCCATTTCGGAAGAGATCGTTGCCAAAAGTAAAGGTGCATCTTGATTCACATACAATTTCAAGTATTCTAATTAAAATCAGCTTAAGGAGGATTTGTTTACAATGGCAAAAGCAAAATTCGAACGCACCAAACCGCACGTTAACATTGGTACCATCGGTCACGTCGACCACGGCAAAACCACTCTGACTGCAGCCATCACGGCAGTTCTGTCGAAAAAATACGGAGGTAGCGCCATCGCTTTCGATCAAATCGACAAAGCTCCGGAAGAGCGCGAACGCGGAATCACGATTTCTACGGCACACGTAGAATATGAAACGGGAAACCGCCACTATGCACACGTTGACTGCCCGGGCCACGCCGACTATGTTAAAAACATGATTACCGGCGCTGCACAAATGGACGGTGCGATTCTGGTTGTATCCGCAGCTGACGGTCCGATGCCGCAAACTCGAGAGCACATTCTTCTGTCCCGCCAGGTTGGCGTTCCTTACATCGTTGTATTCCTGAACAAATGCGACATGGTAGAAGACGAAGAACTGCTTGAACTGGTTGAAATGGAAGTTCGCGACCTGCTGAACGAATATGAATTCCCTGGAGACGACACTCCGATCATCCGCGGTTCCGCTCGTGAAGCGTTGCAGAATCCGGAAGGAGAATGGGCTCAAAAAATCATCGAGCTGTTCGAAGCGATCGACTCCTACATCCCGACTCCGGAACGTGAAGTTGACAAACCGTTCCTTATGCCGGTGGAAGATGTATTCACGATTACAGGACGCGGTACGGTTGCTACCGGTCGTGTAGAGCGCGGGGTTGTCAAAGTGGGCGACGAAGTCGAGATCATTGGTATTCATGAGGAAACCAAGAAGACCGTTGTTACCGGCGTAGAAATGTTCAGAAAATTGCTCGATCAAGCACAAGCCGGAGACAATATCGGCGCACTGCTTCGCGGTGTGGATCGCAAAGATATCGAGCGCGGCCAAGTATTGGCTAAACCCGGTTCCGTTAAACCGCACACTCATTTTGAAGCTCAAGTTTATGTGCTGACCAAAGAAGAAGGTGGACGCCATAAGCCGTTCTTTTCCGGATACCGTCCGCAATTCTACTTCCGTACAACTGACGTTACCGGAGTAATCACGCTTCCTGAAGGTACGGAAATGGTTATGCCTGGCGATAACATTACCATGAAGGTAGAACTGATCAATCCGATCGCTATCGAAGAAGGTACGCGTTTCGCTATTCGCGAAGGCGGACGTACAGTCGGCGCAGGCGCTGTTTCAACAATTATCAAGTAATTGGCAGCCAGTTCTTAAAGTTCAAGGTAAAATCCCTCATCTTATATAGATGAGGGATTTTTATTCAAAATCAAAATATTTTCTTGCATTTGCCCCGTATCTTTTATATAATAGTGAACGTTGGTCTGTGACGAAGCAATGATGCGAGAGGTTGCTGACACACCCGGCCCCTTTGCCATGGGAGGGCGTCAGGAGATTTTCGCGGAGCAAGTCCGATTATAAATTGGGCGATAAAGGGAGGGAACACAATGGCAAAGCAAAAAATCCGTATTCGTTTGAAGGCGTACGATCACAGAATTCTTGATCAATCCGCAGAGAAGATTGTGGAAACGGCAAAGCGTTCCGGTGCGAATGTATCAGGACCGATTCCGCTGCCTACTGAAAAGCAAATCATCACCATTCTTCGAGCGGTTCACAAGTACAAGGATTCCAGGGAGCAATTCGAAATGCGTACTCATAAGCGTTTGATCGATATTGTCAACCCAACTCCGCAAACCGTGGATGCATTGATGCGTTTGGATCTGCCGTCCGGAGTGGATATTGAAATCAAGCTGTAAGCGTACGGAGAGTTTGAAAGATCTCATAGATGAAAACGAGCTGAAAGGAAATGAGGTGTCAACATGAAAGGTATCTTAGGTAAAAAGCTGGGGATGACCCAGGTCTTTACGGCCGAGGGCAACGTCATTCCGGTAACTGTTATTCAGGCCGGTCCGTGCGTGGTTCTGCAGAAAAAAGAGCTGGAAAACGACGGATATGAAGCGATTCAAATCGGATTTGAAGACAAGAAGGAAAAAAGATCGATCAAGCCTGAGTTGGGCCATGCGAAAAAAGCGGGCACAACACCTAAGCGCTACGTACGGGAATTTCGCGGAGTCAATCTGGCGGATTACGAGGTAGGGCAAGTGATCGCAGCCGACATTTTCTCTGAAGGCGAACATGTTGATGTAACAGGAACGTCGAAGGGTAAAGGCTTTCAAGGCAATATCAAAAGACATGGACAGAGCAGAGGGCCGATGGCTCACGGTTCCCACTATCACCGTGGACCCGGATCGATGGGTTCCATCGCAGCCAACCGTGTGTTTAAAGGCAAGGCGCTCCCTGGACATATGGGAAGCGAGACCGTAACGCTCCGCAATTTGGAAGTCGTGAAGGTTGATGCGGAACGCAACGTGCTGTTGGTGAAAGGATCCATTCCCGGACCCCGCAACAGCTATGTCAAAATAAAATTGACAACGAAAAAGTAATCGTGAGGAAAGGAGGAAGTTGAATGCCGAAAGTATCGATGTATGACATGAACGGAAATCAAGTTGGTGAATTGGAATTGCCGGAAGCCGTATTCGGAATCGAACCGAATGCGCACGTGCTTCATGAGGCGGTGCTCATGCAGCAGGCTTCGCTTCGGCGCGGTACGCATAAGACCAAAGGCCGTTCGGAAGTAAGCGGTGGCGGTCGCAAGCCTTGGAAACAAAAAGGTACAGGTCGTGCCCGTCAAGGCAGCATCAGGGCGCCCCAATGGAAAGGCGGCGGTATTGTTTTTGGACCGACTCCCAGATCGTATGCATACAAGCTGCCGAAAAAAGTCCGCAGATTGGCAATAAAGTCAGCATTGTCATCAAAGGTTAAGGATAATGAAATCATTGTTTTGGATCAATTGATGATGAATCAGCCGAAGACCAAAGATTTTGCCAATATGCTGAAAAACTTGAAGGTTGATCGCAAGGCGCTTGTCGTATCGGCCGAATATGATGATAATTTGGCATTGTCGGCACGCAACATTCCCGGCATCAAATTTGTAGCCGCTGAAGGCATTAACGTGCTGGATGTCATGGTGCATGATAAGTTGATCATCACCAAAGACGCTGTGGAGAAAGTTGAGGAGGTATTTGCGAAATGAAGGATCCTCGCGACATTATCAAACGCCCGGTCATCACGGAACGCACAAGCGATTTGATGTCGAATCTCACTTATGTCTTTGAAGTGGATAAACGTGCGAACAAAACGGAAATCAAGCAGGCAATCGAACAAATTTTCAAGGTCAAGGTGATAAAGGTCAACACGGCGATTATGCCGAAGAAGCCGAAAAATTACGGGCGCCATTCGGGCTATACCTCGGAATGGAAAAAAGCGTTCGTTACGCTGAGCCAAGACAGCAAACCGCTGGAATTCTTTGAAACGGTCTAAAGCAAGCAATTTGTAAAGTAAGGAGGGTATAAAAGTGCCGATTAAAAAATACAAACCGACTTCGCCTGGAAGAAGGCAGATGAGTGTTTCCACCTTCGAAGAAATCACGGCGACGCAACCGGAGAAATCGCTGCTTGCGCCGCTGTACAAAAAAGCAGGACGCAATAATCAAGGGAAAATTACGGTTCGTCATCAAGGCGGCGGGCACAAACGCAAATACCGGATTATTGATTTTAAACGCACGAAAGATGGAATACAAGGGCGCGTTGCTTCGATCGAATACGATCCTAACCGGACGGCCAATATTGCGTTGATTCATTATGTTGACGGAGAAAAAAGTTATATCCTCGCTCCAAAAGGTTTGAAAGTTGGGGATATGATCGTTTCCGGAGCTGATGCCGACATTAAAATCGGCAATGCGCTGCCGCTCGAGAACATCCCTGTGGGTACGGTTATCCACAACATTGAATTGAAGCCGGGCAAAGGCGGTCAATTGGTGCGTGCGGCCGGAACGGAAGCGCAATTGCTCGGTAAAGAGGAAGTTTACGTGACTGTTCGTTTGTCTTCCGGCGAAATGCGCAAAATTCTCAAATCCTGCAGAGCAACCATAGGTTCAGTGGGCAATGAAGACCATGAACTGATCAATATCGGTAAAGCGGGACGTTCCCGTTGGTTAGGCAAAAGACCTGCCGTTCGCGGTTCCGTCATGAACCCGGTAGACCATCCTCACGGTGGTGGCGAAGGCCGCTCTCCGATCGGACGCAAATCTCCGATGTCGCCTTGGGGCAAACCGACGCTCGGTCACAAAACCCGCAAAAAAGGCAAGGCATCCAACAAGTATATTGTTCGCGGCCGTTCCTAATTGCTGGGCGGCTGGAATGGGAAGGTTTAAGGATATTGGTTGAAGGGAGGATTATAGATGGGACGCAGTTTGAAAAAAGGGCCGTTTTGTGACGGTCATCTGATGAAAAAAGTGGAAGAGCTGAATGAGGCGAACAAGAAGTCGGTGATCAAAACCTGGTCGCGTCGATCGACCATTTTCCCCCAATTCATCGGACATACGTTTGCAGTGTATGACGGTCGCAAACACGTGCCGGTTTATGTAACGGAAGACATGGTGGGTCATAAACTGGGTGAATTTGCACCGACCCGGACATATAAAGGACATACCGACGACGATCGGAAAACGGGTAGAAGGTAAGCCTGCTTCCGAAAAGCTAATTAATGTGTTCGAGAGGAGGTGCTTTAATGCAAGCCAAAGCCGTAGCAAAATATGTTCGGATTGCTCCCCGCAAAGCCAGATTGGTGGTTGATCTGATTCGCGGCAAGGAAGTTGGCGAGGCAATCGCAATCTTGCGCCATACGCCGAAAGCGGCTTCCCCGATCCTTGAAAAATTGTTGAATTCGGCGATCGCAAATGCTGAACACAATTATTCTTTGGACCCGAACAGCTTGAAAATCAGTGAAGTTTACGTTGACCAAGGACCAACCATCAAAAGGTTCCGTCCGCGCGCCATGGGACGTGCAAGTCGTATCAATAAACGTACGAGTCACATCACCTTGGTGGTATCTGAAAAATAAGGAGGGATAATGAATGGGTCAAAAGGTTAACCCAGTTGGCATGAGAATTGGAATCATTCGGGATTGGGAATCCAAATGGTACGCTGATAAAGACTTCGGCGATCTGCTTTTGGAGGACGTCAAAATCCGCGAATATCTGAAGAATAAGCTGAAGGATTCGGCTGTATCACATATTGAAATCGAACGTGCGGCCAACCGCGTGAATGTAACGATCCATACCGCCAAACCTGGAATGGTGATCGGAAAAGGCGGTACGGAAGTAGAGAACATCCGCAATCAAATTGCCAAAATGACCAATAAAAAAGTGCATATCAACATTGCCGAAATCAAAAATCCGGATCTCGATGCGATTCTCGTGGCAGAAAGCATTGCACAGCAGTTGGAGCGCCGCGTTTCTTTCCGCAGAGCGATGAAGCAGGCCATTCAAAGATCCCAGCGTGCAGGCGCCAAAGGAATCAAAACTATGGTTAGCGGGCGTTTGGGCGGCGCGGAAATTGCCCGCAGTGAAGGCTACAGCGAAGGTACGGTTCCGCTTCACACGCTGCGCGCTGATATTGATTACGGTACGGCCGAAGCTCATACGACTTATGGCCGCATCGGTGTAAAAGTATGGATTTACCGCGGCGAGGTTCTGCCTACCAAAAAGAAGGCTGCTGAGGAAGGAGGGAACTGATCATGTTAATGCCAAAACGCGTTAAGCACCGTAAAGAACAACGCGGCAATATGAAGGGACGTGCCAAAGGCGGCACCGAAATTGCATTCGGCGAATACGGCCTGCAGGCGCTTGAACCGGCTTGGATCACCAACCGTCAGATTGAAGCGGCGCGGATTGCAATGACCCGTTACATCAAGCGGGGCGGTAAAGTATGGATCAAAATCTTCCCTTCCAAGCCGATCACGCAAAAACCTCTCGAGGTTCGGATGGGTAGCGGTAAAGGTAACGTGGAAAAGTGGGTTGCAGTTGTCAAACCGGGAAAAATCATGTTCGAATTGGCAGGCGTGTCGGAAGAAATCGCTCGTGAAGCGATGCGTCTTGCGTCACATAAACTGCCGATCAAAACGAAATTTGTGAAAAGAGAAGAATTGGGCGGTGAAGCTAATGAAAGCTAATGACCTTCGCAACCTGACGACTGTTGAAATTGAGCAAAAAATCGCCGGTTTTAAAGAAGAATTATTCAACCTCCGTTTTCAACTGGCAACGGGTCAATTGGATAACCCGACCAAGATTCGCGAGGTGCGCAGGGATATAGCCCGTGCCAAAACGGTTTTGCGCGAAAGAGAATTGGGAATCGGTTAGTTCAATAGGACATGCTGAAAATCTAGAGAGGAGGGTAACACATGAGTGAACGCAACAATCGCAGGGAGCAAGTCGGTAAAGTGGTCAGCGATAAAATGGAAAAAACCATCGTGGTAGCGGTGGAAACCTATAAAAAGCATTCCTTGTACCACAAACGCATCAAATATACCAAGAAATTCAAGGTTCATGACGAAAACAACGAGGCTAAAATCGGCGATACGGTAAGAATCATGGAAACCCGTCCGCTTTCCAAGGATAAGCGTTGGAGACTGGTCGAAATCGTTGAAAAAGCGGTCATTGTATAAGCTTCGGAATGTCTTGTTCGTTATGAAAATCGGAAGGAGGGAACTTGAATGATTCAACCTTTTACACGTTTGAAATCAGCGGATAATTCCGGGGCCAAGGAATTGATGTGCATTCGCGTGCTGGGCGGTACCGGACGGCGAGTCGGAAAAATCGGCGATATGATTATCTGTTCCGTCAAACAAGCAACACCCGGTGGGGTTGTCAAAAAAGGCGATGTCGTTAAAGCGGTGATCGTGCGCACCAAGCGCAGCGTACGCCGCAAAGACGGTTCCTACATCAGCTTTGACGAGAATGCTGCGGTGATTGTAAAGGACGACAAAAGTCCGCGCGGCACACGTATTTTCGGCCCTGTGGCGCGTGAGCTGAGGGAAAAAGACTTCATGAAAATCGTGTCGCTGGCGCCGGAAGTTATCTGATCACGGCTTTTCGCTCAGTAAGCAATTAGGAGGTGGAATGAATCATGGCCAGGGTGAAAAAACGACTTGTATCCCACAACAATAAATTGCACGTCAAAAAGGACGATACGGTTATCGTCATCAGCGGTAAGGACAAAGGCAAAAAAGGTCGCGTAATTGCGGCATTTCCTCGTGAAAACCGAGTGCTAGTGGAAGGGGTCAACATGATCAAAAAGCATGCGAAGCCTTCCCAGCAAAACCCGCAGGGCGGAATCTTGAACCAGGAAGCGCCGATCCATGTGTCCAATGTTATGCCGGTTGATCCCAAATCGGGTAAACCCACACGTGTAGGGTACAAAGTGTTGGACAATGGAAATAAGGTGAGAGTGGCAAAAAGATCCGGGGAAGTTTTGGACTAACGGATTCAGTTCGGAAAGGAGGCAAATGAAGAATGGCTGCTAGATTAAAGGAACGGTTTCATAATGATGTTACCCCTCAATTGATGCAAAAGTTTAATTATACGACCGTTATGCAGGTGCCTAAAATAGAAAAAGTCGTTATTAATATGGGGGTCGGCGAAGCGGTTTCCAATTCTAAGATATTGGACAGCGCGGTAAGTGAGCTCCAAGCGATTGCCGGTCAAAAACCGGTCGTAACCAAAGCAAAAAAATCGATTGCCGGATTCAAACTCCGTGAAGGCATGCCGATCGGGGTGAAAGTAACGCTTCGCGGCGACCGGATGTATTATTTCCTTGACAAATTGTTTAACGTGGCTTTGCCTCGTGTGCGTGATTTCCGCGGAGTGTCGACCAAAGCTTTTGACGGCCGCGGCAACTACACGCTCGGTTTGAAGGAACAGTTGATTTTTCCGGAAATTGAGTATGATAAAATTGATAAAACCCGCGGAATGGATATTGTCATCGTAACGACAGCCCGAACGGACGAAGAAGCCCGCGAATTGCTCGATCAATTAGGCATGCCGTTTGCCAAGTGATGTGCAAAGCACCGGTTTGCCGTAAATAATGGAGGTGTAAACATTCAGTGGCAAAAACTTCGATGAAAATCAAGCAACAGCGCAAAGCGAAATTTCAAGTGCGCGAATATACACGATGCGAACGCTGCGGCCGGCCGCATTCCGTTTTGCGCAAGTTCAAAATCTGCAGAATTTGTTTTCGGGAGCTGGCATACAAAGGTCAGATTCCTGGCGTAAAAAAAGCAAGCTGGTAAATCACCCCACTGCGGGAAGGAGGTTCGCACTATGGTAATGTCAGATCCGATTGCCGATATGCTGACACGCATCCGTAACGCCAATACCGTTCGTCATGAAATGGTTGAAGTGCCGGCATCCAAAACGAAAAGGGAAATTGCCGGAATTCTGAAGCGTGAAGGTTTTATCCGCGACGCTGAATATATCGAAGACAACAAACAGGGGATTATTCGAATCTTCTTGAAATACGGTCCCAATAACGAACGGGTTATCACAGGCCTGAAAAGAATCAGCAAACCCGGCCTTCGCGTATACACGAAGTCTACGGAAGTACCGAGGGTGCTTGGAGGATTGGGGATTGCCATCATCTCCACATCCAAGGGCGTAATGACAGATAAAGAAGCGCGTCAAGCGAAGTCAGGCGGAGAAGTTATCTGCTACGTTTGGTAAGCGCGAATTCACACGAATGGAGGTGTAACAATGTCTCGTATCGGTCGCAAACCCATCACTGTACCGGAAGGTGTCAGTGTAGATATTAATCAACAACAGGTTACGGTTAAAGGTCCGAAAGGATCTTTGTCCCGTGAAATTCATAGAGATATGAAAGTTGTAGTGGACGGTAATGTGATTACCATTGAACGTCCTTCGGATCAAAAATTGCATCGTTCGCTGCATGGAACAACCCGAAGCGTAATTGCCAACATGGTTTCCGGAGTCACAGAAGGTTTTACGAAAAGCCTGGAGTTGGTGGGCGTCGGTTATCGTGCCAATAAGAGCGGGAACAAGGTTGTATTAAACGTAGGTTATTCCCATCCGGTGGATATCGAGCCTGAAGAAGGCATTGAATTTGAAGTTCCGGCTGCAACCAAAATCATCGTCAAGGGCATTGATAAAGAGCGTGTTGGTGCCGTTGCCGCAAAAATCAGATCTGTTCGTTTGCCTGAGCCGTATAAAGGCAAAGGAATCAAGTACGAAAACGAACGGATTCTTCGCAAAGAAGGTAAAGCAGGTAAAAAGAAATAATACGGATAACGCTGCGTAAGATCAGTTGATTGGAAGGGAGTGACATCCAAAATGATCACTAAAATGGACAAAAATAAAGCTCGTTTGAAAAGACATCTTCGTGTTCGCAAAAAAATCCAAGGAACTTCGGAGCGTCCGAGACTCAGCATTTTCCGCTCAGCGAAGCATATGTATGCTCAAATCATTGACGACTCGAAAGGCATTACCTTGATTGCGGCATCATCCCAGGACAAGGAACTGAAGGATCAAATCTCGAACGGCGGCAATGTGGAATCTGCCCGCAAAGTAGGAGAACTGCTTGCAAAACGTGCCAAAGAAAAAGGCATTGATAAAGTGGTTTTTGACCGCGGCGGATATTTATATCACGGAAGAGTTCAGGCGTTGGCTGATGCCGCGCGCGAGGCTGGATTGGATTTCTGATCGGAGAATATTTAATAAGGAGGTTAGCGATTTGCGCGTAGATCCGAATACGTTGGAATTGACTGAAAAAGTTGTGCAAATCAACCGTGTGGCTAAGGTTGTAAAAGGCGGACGCCGTTTCAGCTTTAGCGCGCTCGTAGTGGTTGGCGACGGAAATGGCTGGGTTGGCGCCGGGATCGGAAAAGCATCGGAAGTTCCCGATGCGATTCGCAAAGGCATCGATGACGCCAAAAAACATTTGATTTATGTGCCGATGGTAAAAACCACAATTCCTCATCAAGTCATGGGACATTTCGGAGCTGGTAAAGTGCTCCTCAAACCGGCTTCCGAAGGTACCGGAGTAATCGCCGGCGGACCTGTTCGCGCGGTTCTCGAGTTGGCGGGTGTTGGCGATATTTTGACGAAATCTCTGGGCTCATCCAATTCGATCAATATGGTTAATGCGACATTGGAAGGTCTGTCCCGCTTGAAAAAAGCGGAGGATGTTGCCAAATTGCGTGGAAAATCAGTAGAAGAATTGTTAGGATAAGGAGGGGAAATCATGGCCAAGAAATTGCAAATTACCCTCGTACGCAGTCTGATTGGACGTCCGGAAAAGCATAGGACCACCGTGAAAACGCTCGGTTTGCGCAAGCTCCATCAAACTGTCGAGCATCAAGACAATCCGGCTATTCGCGGAATGGTCAGTCAAGTGAGCCATTTGCTGGAAGTTAAAGAAGTGGAAGCATAATAAGCGCCCTTCAAGCAAGGCAATAATTTCAAGGAGGTGCAACGATGAAACTTCATGAGCTGCAATCTGCCCCTGGCTCCCGCAGCACTCGCAAGCGGGTCGGTCGAGGAGTCGGAAGCGGAATGGGAAAAACATCCACCCGCGGTCACAAAGGACAAAATGCGCGTTCCGGCGGTGGGGTTCGTCCAGGATTTGAAGGTGGACAAAACCCGCTGTATCGTCGTTTGCCGAAACGTGGGTTTACCAATATTCACCGTAAAGAATACGCGATTGTTAATTTGGACGACCTTAATAGATTTTCCGCAGGAAGCGAAGTAACTCCGGAAGCTTTGCTTGAATCCGGGATTGTTAAAAATCCGAAGGACGGCATCAAAATTTTGGGTAACGGAGAAATTGCGGTCCAATTAACAGTGAAAGCGAATAAATTCTCGCAATCTGCGGTGGAAAAAATTCAAGCTGCCGGCGGTACAACCGAGGTGATTTGATGCTAAAAACTATATCCAATATCATGAAAGTTACCGACCTGCGGAAGAAAATCCTGTTCACGTTAATGATTTTGATCGTATATCGGATCGGTGCGTTTATTCCCGTTCCCAATATCGATACCGAGTTCCTGAAGAATTACGACCAATCCAAAGTGAATGACATCTTTGGTATGTTGAACACCTTTACCGGAGGCGCTCTGTTTAATTTCTCCGTTTTCGCAATGGGAATCATGCCTTACATCACGGCATCGATTATCGTCCAGCTTTTGTCTATGGACGTAATCCCCAAATTTGCGGAGTGGGCGAAAGAAGGGGAAGCCGGACGCAGGAAAATGGCTCAGATCACCCGATACGGAACCATTGTGTTGGGTTTGATCCAGTCATATGGCATGTCGATCGGATTTAACAGCTTGTATGGATATCAGATGGTGAAAGACCCCGGTTTTACAACGTACACCATGATTGCAATAGTTCTGACGGCCGGAACCGCATTTTTGATGTGGTTGGGCGAACAGATTACCGAATTCGGAATCGGGAACGGGATTTCCATTATCATCTTCGCCGGAATTATAGCTAGATTCCCGACGGAGATCGGTTTGATTTACAAAACGGTTTTTGCCGATGCCTCTACCGCAACAATCTTTTTAGGGATACTGAAGCTGCTGGTCATCCTGCTTGTCGTGATCGCCATTGTTGCCGGCGTTATTTTCGTTCAGCAGGGAGTTCGTAAAATCCCGGTCCAGTATGCCAAAAAAATTGTCGGCAGAAAAATGTATGGCGGGCAGTCGACCCATATTCCGCTTAAAGTGAATTCAGCCGGTGTTATTCCGGTCATTTTCGCCATATCGCTGATAGCATTTCCGAGCACGCTGGCCAGCTTTTGGCGCGGCACCGCTGTGGCGGATTGGATTATCGCCAACTTGAATTATACAGCGCCTCTGGGTATGGTGCTCTATGTCCTGTTGATCATTGGATTTACGTATTTCTACACATTTGTTCAAATCAATCCGATACAAATGGCCGATCAAATGAAGAAAAACGGCGGATATATTCCCGGGATTCGACCTGGTAAGACGACATCGATTTATCTGACAAGAGTCATCAGCCGAATCACATTGTCCGGTGCCGTTTTTCTGGCTGCTGTTTCGATTCTCCCGATTTATTTTGCAGCTCTTGCCGGATTGCCGAACTCGGTCAGAATCGGAGGGACTTCACTTTTGATTGTGGTCGGCGTTGCTTTGGATACGATGAAGCAGGTCGAAAGTTCGTTGATCAAGCGCCACTATAAAGGGTTCATCAATAAATAGCGCAGGAAACGAATTGGAGGAGAATGCTGGTGAATATCATTTTCATGGGTCCTCCCGGCGCCGGTAAAGGGACTCAAGCGGAACGAATTGTAATGGAATTTGAAATACCGCATATCTCGACCGGTGATGCTTTCCGATTGGCCATGAGTCAGGGAACTCCCCTGGGCTTGAAGGCAAAAGAATATGTTGATCAAGGATTATTGGTACCGGATGAAATCACGATCGGCATCGTCAAGGAAAGACTTCAGCAGGAAGACTGCGGTAAAGGATTTTTGCTTGACGGTTTTCCACGGACGATTTCGCAGGCGGAAGCGCTGGATAGCATTATGGCGGATATGGAACGAAAGATTGATTATGCGATCAATCTGGTCGTTGACCGGAAGCTGCTGCTGGACCGTTTGACGGGACGCAGAATTTGCAAAAAGTGCGGCGCTACCTACCATGTCCTGTTTAACCCGCCGAAAGCGGAAAATATTTGCGACAAATGCTCCGGAGAGCTGTATCAACGTTCGGATGATACTGCGGAGAAAGTCGGCACGAGACTCGATGAGTATATCAACAAAACGGCTCCTCTGCTTGATTATTACCGGTCCAAGAATCTGCTTCTTGAAGTGAATGGGGAAGAGGAAATTGACACGGTGACCTCGAATATCGTCAAAATACTGCGGGGCCAAGTGCAATGATCATTTGCAAATCGGAAGCTGAAATAGAATTGATGAGGATTGCGGGTCGGATAGTAGCGAAAACGCACCGCCTCTTGAACGACGCAATTCGCCCCGGGATCACGACCCGGGAATTGGATCGGATCGCGGAAGATTACATTCGAAGTCAAGGTGCAGTCCCATCCTTCAAAGGCTACAATGGTTTTCCTGCAAGTATATGTGCTTCAGTAAACGAAGAATTGGTGCACGGCATTCCAAGCGACCGTAAATTGGTGGAAGGCGACATTATCAGCATTGATATCGGAGCAGAATATCAGGGATATCACGGAGATTCCGCATGGACTTATCCAGTCGGAAGCATCTCGGAAACAGCGCAGCTGCTGCTGGAAGTAACGGAAAAGTCTCTATATGCAGGCTTGGAGAAAGCAATGCCCAATGTGCGTTTATACACCATCTCTCATGCGATCCAACAAGTCATTGAAACATCGGGATTTTCAGTTGTCCGGGAGTATGTGGGTCATGGAATCGGAGCGGAACTTCATGAAGAACCGCAAATCCCTAATTATGGGACTCCCGACCGCGGCCCCCGCCTTAAGCAAGGGATGGTCCTGGCCATCGAACCGATGGTTAATGCTGGCGAGCGTTATGTTCGCACGTTGGAAGACAATTGGACTGTGGTCACTGTTGACCGATCGTTATGTGCCCATTTTGAACATACGATCGCGATCACGGAATCGGGCTATGAGATCCTTACCCGATCCGACGCGTAAGACAAATGAGGTGATGGAGAAGTGGAAGTTCTCAAACCGCCACAACTCGGGCAATTTGTCAAAATACTGCGCGGCAGAGACGCAGGCAAATATGCGGTTGTCGTCAAGGTGCTCGATCAACGATTTGTTCTGGTTGCCGATGGAGACAAACGGAAATTCGACCAGTCGAAAAAGAAAAATCTGCTCCATCTGCAACTTCTCGATAGTATCAGCCGTGAGGTTGCCGAAAGTTTACAGGAGACAGGTCGTGTCACCAATGGCAAATTGCGTTTCGCATTGGGCAAATTTCTGGAAAGCGTGCAAACCGATGCACATGAGAAAGGAGAATGAGTGTGGCCAAAGAAGATGTTATTGAAGTTGAAGGCACGGTGATTGAGCCTCTTCCGAATGCAATGTTCAAGGTGGAATTGGAAAACGGCCATCAAATTTTGGCCCACGTTTCCGGGAAATTGAGGATGCACTTTATCCGTATTTTGACCGGGGACAGAGTTGTCGTTCAACTCTCGCCATACGATTTATCCAGAGGCCGGATTACCTACCGAAAATGAGTGAAAGTGAATTTTCAGGATAGATTAAGACAGTTTTCCTTGAGAAAACGTATAGGAGGTTTTACTGATGAAGGTTAGACCTTCGGTCAAACCGATTTGCGAAAAATGTAAAGTCATCCGCCGCAAAGGCAACGTGATGGTAATTTGTGAAAATCCGAAGCACAAACAAAAACAAGGTTAAAGGGGGGTGTCAAATTCCATATGGCTCGTATAGCTGGTGTAGACTTGCCTCGCGATAAGCGAGTGGAAATTGCCGTAACGTATATTTTTGGAATCGGTCTGTCCACTTCCAAGAAATTGCTGAACATTGCCGGCATCAATCCGGATACCCGTGTTCGCGACCTCACCGAAGATGAAGTAAGCAGACTTCGTGAAGCGATCGACAAGAACGTCAAGGTCGAAGGCGACCTTCGCCGGGAAATTGCGCTGAACATCAAACGTTTGGTTGAGATCGGAAGCTTCCGCGGAATTCGCCATCGTCGCGGACTGCCGGTTCGGGGACAAAGAACGAAAACCAATGCCCGGACAAGAAAAGGTCCTCGTCGTACCGTTGCAAACAAGAAGAAATAAGAAGGGGGGATAACCTAAATGGCAAAGCCTAAAAAAACCGTACGCACAAAACGTCGTGATCGGAAAAATATTGAAACGGGAGTGGCGCATATTCGTTCCACTTTTAACAATACGATCGTCACCATTACAGATCCGCATGGAAACGCCATTTCATGGGCTAGCTCGGGAAACCTAGGATTTAAAGGTTCTCGGAAAAGCACTCCGTTTGCCGCGCAAATGGCTGCTGAGTCTGCTGCTAAATCGGCAATGGAGCATGGCATGAAAAGCGTTGAAGTTTTGGTGAAAGGGCCAGGTGCCGGCCGTGAAGCGGCGATCCGCTCTTTGCAAGCCGCAGGATTGGAAGTAAGCATGATCAAAGACGTTACTCCGATTCCTCATAACGGTTGCCGTCCGCCGAAACGTCGTCGTGTTTAATGCTGCATCCATCATTGTGGTATAAATCACTTCAACTTGTGAATAATGGATTTGAAGGATAGGCATACTACATGGTTTTGGAGATAATCATAGTGATTCGTTGGCAACGACGTTTTGAAGGAGGAATCAGGTTATGATAGAAATCGAAAAGCCGAAGATAGAGATCATGAGCCTCAGCGAAGACGGCACTTACGGAAAATTTGTCGTTGAGCCCCTCGAACGCGGTTACGGTACAACGCTCGGCAACTCGTTGAGACGCATTCTGCTCTCTTCGTTGCCCGGTGCTGCGGTTACTTCTGTACAGATTGACGGCGTTCTGCATGAGTT
Source organism: Ferviditalea candida (assembly GCF_035282765.1). Classification (GTDB taxonomy): domain Bacteria; phylum Bacillota; class Bacilli; order Paenibacillales; family KCTC-25726; genus Ferviditalea; species Ferviditalea candida. Next base: position 27,058 of record NZ_JAYJLD010000036.1, read on the forward strand.
CTCGACCATTCCCGGGGTACTGGAGGATGTGACCGAGATTATACTCAATATGAAAGGACTGTCGATCAAAATTCATTCCGATGAGGAAAAAATGCTGGAGATCGATGCAGAGGGAGAAGGAATCATTACAGCCGGCGATATTCGTGCGGACAGTGACGTGGAAATCCTCAATCCCGACTTGCATATTGCCACATTGGCCGCAGATGGCCGTCTTCATATGAGAATGTTTGCTAACAGGGGACGGGGCTACGTTTCGGCAGACAAGAACAAACGAGATGATCAGCCTATTGGCGTAATCCCGATTGATTCCATCTATACTCCGATTACAAGGGTAAACTACAGTGTGGAAAATACCCGTGTCGGCCAAGTGACTAACTATGATAAACTCTCCTTGGAAGTTTGGACCGACGGAAGTATCCGTCCCGAAGAAGCCGTAAGCCTTGGCGCGAAAATTTTGACAGAGCATCTGGACCTGTTCGTCGGTTTGACCGATGAAGCCAAGGATGCCGAAATCATGGTGGAAAAGGAAGAGGACAAGAAAGAGAAAGTTCTTGAAATGACCATCGAGGAACTTGACCTTTCCGTTCGTTCTTACAATTGTCTGAAACGTGCGGGAATCAACACGGTTCAGGAATTGGTAACGAAAACGGAAGAGGATATGATGAAAGTCCGCAATTTGGGAAGAAAGTCTTTGGAGGAAGTTCAGGAGAAACTGGCTGAACTGAATTTGGGGCTAAGACAAGAGGATTGACGGCAGCGGGAAAATTTTTGGCGGAATTTCAAGATAGAAGGAGGGATAACAAATGGGTTATCAAAAATTAGGACGTGACTCTAGTGCCCGAAAAGCGCTATTTCGTGATCTGGTAACAGATTTGTTCATATATGAGCGAATTCAAACGACAGAGGCCAAAGCCAAAGAAGTTCGTTCCATTGCAGAAAAGCTGATTACTCTTGCCAAGCGTGGAGATTTGCATGCACGCCGTCAGGTGGCAGCTTTTGTGCGTCGTGAGCAGGCGGACGGTGAACAAGACGCCATTCAAAAATTGTTTACTGAATTGGCCACTCGCTATTCAGAACGTCAAGGCGGGTACACTCGCATTCTGAAACTGGGTCCTCGTCGCGGCGACTCGGCTCCAATGGTTTATTTGGAATTAGTGGACCGGGCCTAACGACTGAATCGAAAGGGTGGACAGAATCGGTAGATTCTGATCGAGCCCTTTTTTTGTTCATGATCCGGAAAGGATTTGTCATGCGTAACATTTGCTTGGTCATCAGTTATGATGGCACCTATTATTGCGGTTTTCAATCCCAGCCGCATCGGAATACGGTGCAGGATAAGCTGGAAGATGCACTGGAGAAGCTCACCGGAGAACAAATTAAAGTTCATTCGTCGGGACGTACGGATACCGGTGTCCATGCACGGGCGCAGGTAATCAATTTCATCACCGAATCGAGCATTCCCATTGAGAGATGGGGCTTGGCAATGAACGTCCGATTGCCGGAGGATATTCGGGTCATCCAGTCGCGGGAAGTGCCCCTGGATTTTCACTCACGCAAATCTGCCAAACGGAAAACCTATCGGTATACAATCAATATCGATCGAAATCCGGATGTTTTTCAAAGACATTATCAACTGCATCATTATAGACCTTTGAATCTCGATAATATGGAGAGCGCACTGCAGTATTTGATCGGTGAACATGATTTCAAATCCTTTTGTACGGTGAGAACGGATAAAAACGTTTTTGTCCGGACGATTTACGATGCTCGGATGATCCGGGAATCCGACACTGTTGTTCACATCATGATCACAGGAAACGGATTTCTGTATAATATGGTCCGGATAATTATTGGCACTTTGCTGCAAATTGGAGAAGGGAAGAGAAAAAGCATCGATATGCTCGAAATTCTTCATGCCCGGGACCGCTCTAAAGCGGGACCGAAGGCCCCCGCACATGGCTTGATGTTATGGGAAGTGAGCTATGATGAATAATTTTAGCTTGATTATGGAATGGATATATAGTAATATATTAGTTGGTCTTTGTTGCTGGCATCCCACGCCCCGAGCAACGACAGACCCTTACTTCCAAAAATAAATCAATGCATTATTTCCAGATGAGATTATTACGAGATAGATACGGTTGATTGACCAGGAATTCGAAGGAGGAACAATCATGCGCACGACCTATATGGCGAAGCCGAATGAAGTGCCGCGCAAGTGGTACATTATCGATGCCGCCGGAAAAACGCTGGGCCGTCTGGCTACTGAAGCAGCCAGCATCCTGCGTGGAAAGCACAAACCGGAATTTACCCCGCATGTGGATACCGGAGATTTTGTAATTGTGATTAACGCGGACAAAGTGGAGCTGACAGGTAAAAAGCTTCAGAACAAGATTTACTACCGTCACTCGAATCATCCGGGAGGATTAAAAGCAACGACCGCCGGCGAAATGCTTCAAACGAAGCCTGAGCGTGTCATAGAATTGGCCGTACACGGCATGCTTCCAAAAAATCGTCTGGGCGATAAAATGAAATTGAAGCTGAAAGTATATAAGGACAGTGAACATCCACATCAGGCACAACAACCCGAAGTTTGGGAACTTCGCGGATAAGGAAAGGGAGGTTAGTTTCGTGGCTCAAGTGCAATATTATGGAACCGGTCGTCGAAAGCACTCCATCGCACGCGTACGTTTAGTGCCGGGAGAAGGGCGGATTTTAATCAACAAACGCGACATCAATGAATATTTTGGATTGGAAACCTTGAAGCTTATTGTCAAGCAGCCTCTTCAGCTGACGGGCACGCTTTCGAATTATGATGTGTTGGTCAACGCAAACGGAGGCGGGATTTCCGGACAAGCGGGAGCAATTCGTCACGGAATTTCAAGGGCACTTTTGAAAGTCGATCCTGAATTCAGATCTTCTCTGAAAAAAGCGGGATTTCTGACGCGGGATCCGCGCATGAAGGAACGTAAGAAATACGGGTTGAAAGCTGCCCGTCGCGCGCCTCAGTTCTCCAAGCGCTAATTTTCAAAGCTTATATTTCAACGACAAAAGCCTTTTCCGCTCCGCGGAGAAGGCTTTTGCTTGATTTCCAACCTTTGCTTGCAAAATATGCGTGAAAGTAATATTTGTCCATCCTGTCCCATATCCTTGTATAGAGTTCTGGTACAAACCGTTCTCAAGTTTTGGGATGAGGTGAATTGGCATGCAGCTGAGAAAAAGGAAAAGACTCTTCATCTGGATTTCATACAGGGGGGCAATGAAACTTCTTCTAACAACGTTGATGCTTGCTGTTTTGGTGTTTTATTATACGGAAGGCGATGAGCTGCGCAAGGCATGGAATGAGTGGACTCTGCCGCTGTCGAATAAAGTGATTGTCCTTGATGCGGGGCATGGTGGTCCGGATGGAGGGGCGGAAAGCCGGGATGGAATCATCGAAAAGCATATCAATCTGGCGATCGCTCTTTATATACGCGATTATCTCCAGCAGGCGGGGGCCATTGTATACATGACGAGGGAAGACGACAGCGATCTCGCATCCAACAACACCAAGGGATTAAGCAGAAGAAAAACCGAGGACTTGCTTAATCGGGTTAAATTCGTGAGAGAAAAGAAAGCAGACCTGCTGGTCAGCATTCATCTGAATAGTATTCCCTCGACTCGATGGAGGGGAGCTCAAACTTTTTATTATCCGACGAATACACAAGGGAAAATACTGGCGACATGGATCCAGAATGAAATCAAGAACACCATTGCGAATACAGACCGTCTTGCCAATACAGTGAATACCGTATACCTGCTGAAGGCTTTGGACAATATTCCCGGCGCACTGGTGGAAATCGGATTTTTATCGAATCCGGAGGAAGCCAGGCTCCTCGGGGATGAAACCTACCAGAAAAAAATGGCCGAGGCGATCTACCGGGGAATCCTGCGGTATGCTTCAGGCGAAAAGATTGGAACATCCTAATTTTATGTTATAATGGTCACATATTACATACATAGTGGGGTGTATAAGGATATGGTGACGAAAGATCAAATATTGGATGCTTTAAAATCCTTGAAAGATCCGAAAACACAACAGAATCTTGTGGATTTGAATTTAATTCGCGATATTCTCGTCCGGGAGGATAAAGTTCATTTAACAGTCGTTGTAACGCAGTTGGACGATGAGATCAAGACTTCCATGCATGAGCAGGTCGCCGGCGGACTGCAGACGTTAGGTGTTGAGGACCCCCACATCAGGATCAGACAGATTACCGATTTTGAAATGGATGAATTGCAGAATCGCCTAAAGGCGTCTGGTGCAGGTGCTGCTTCAGGAAGGGAAAACGGCAAGCTGGATTCCATGCAGGCGCGCAGACAAGCTGAAATGAAGGCGGCGGGAATGCCGAAGCTGCTCTCCCCGGGCTCCAAGGTTAACTTTATTGCGGTGGCCAGCGGCAAAGGTGGCGTAGGCAAATCTACAGTGTCGGTAAACTTGGCGGTTGCGCTTGCGCGACAAGGCAAAAAGACGGGGCTTATCGATGCGGATATTTATGGCTTCAGCGTTCCGGACATGATGGGAATCGAGGGGGCCCCGAAGCTGGTGAACGATCGGATTATTCCGGTTCAACGGTACGGAGTCAGCGTGATCTCTATGGGGTTCTTCGTTCAGGATAATGCTCCGGTAATTTGGCGTGGTCCGATGCTCGGAAAAATGCTGACCAATTTCTTTAATGAAGTGGAATGGGACAGCGACTTGGAATACATGATCCTCGACCTGCCTCCCGGAACGGGGGATGTGGCTCTCGACGTTCACCAGATGATCCCGCAAAGCAAAGAAATACTGGTGACCACCCCCCATGCTACGGCAGCTTTTGTTGCGGCAAGGGCAGGAGCGATGGCTTTGAATACCCATCATGAACTTTTAGGCATTGTTGAGAATATGTCCTATTACGAATGCGGACAATGCGGGCAAAAGGAATATGTCTTCGGACGAGGCGGAGGGGCCAAGCTCGCGGAAGAAATGCATACCGAACTGCTTGCCCAGCTGCCTTTGGGCGCACCCGACAACCATCCGTCGGAACCGGATTATTCACCCTCGGTATATAAGGCGGATACGGCGGCCGGACAAATTTTCCTTGATATGGCTGCGCGCATCATCCAGAAAGTTGAACGATAAGCTCGGCCAAAAGTTTTCCAAGCTCAAAATGGAAAGGCTGCTAAAGTTCATGCTACGGCAGCCTTTTTTTCTTTGACACCCCTTAATCGTACTCAGCCGCCGCCTCCTCCTTCGCCGCCTCCTCCTTCGCCTCCTTGCTCGCCGCCCTTATCTTTCTTTTCCTTGTCGCTCTTTTTAGGCTTCATTTCTTCATCAAGCACTTTTTTGAACAGTTCCATCAAGTCCATTCGGAACAGCGGGCTCTCCATCGATTCCTTGATAATGGTCATGGTTTGCTTGCGGTACTGCGGGGATTTCATTACATCCAGCAGCAATTTTTCAAATTCAGGGTTTTTCATGGCTCCGATCACAAGATTCTGATATTCAGGATCCTTAATCAGATCTTTTTGCAGACGTTTGTTTTCTTTTTCAATCGCTTTTGCAAATTCACCGGCAAATTTGGGGTCGGTCATCATTTCTTTAAGATGCTTGGAGTAATTTGGATCTGTCAGCACATCTTTGACGGCAAGCTGAATTTGTTTTCCGTCGCCGGTGCTTAACAGCTTCATTTTGCCGCCTTCACCGCCGCCTTGTTCCTCTTCCGTGGCTTTCTGAATGGCTTTTTTGGCTTCTTCCGTCTTCAGAATGTCAATAACCATGGATTTCGTTTCTTTGTAGCTTTGCATTCCGCCAGAAGAGGTTTCCGAACCGCACCCCGCAATAAGGGAAATGAATAATACCGGAAACAACAACCGTGGAACTTTCCGAGTCAAGTGGCATGACATATGCTTGTTCCCCTTTCAATCGGCTGCTTTTTTGTTAGTATGTGAAGGGATCGGCAGGTTTATGATGGAGAAACTTGGCTTGAAAGTTGGCTTTTTCGATAAGGGGTTGGTACAATATAAATTAGTGTGCTCATCGCGGTATCTGAGAATCATTCGGCTTCGGATGAGGGTTGGAGGAGATTGAATTGACTGTTCGAAAATGGCTCTATTTGTTTCTTACCACACTTTTGATCGGCGGCATCGCGGCTTTGGCAACCGGTCTGATTATGCAGGGCATGGATCAAGAGTATAGTTTGCTCGGAATTACCGGTTTCGACATTTTTAACACTGTTGTTGTCGGACTTACTCTAAGTGCATTCAGCCAAATGGGATTCTTTTCTTACATGATGGTCAATTATATTGCCATAGATATTATCCGCAAAAAATACTGGTGGAATATGATTCAATTGGCTTTGGTGATTATCGCTTTATTTGAAACGGCTTATTTGCGGTATTTGAGCTTTGGAACAGGGAGGTCGTACCTCGAGTTTACGGATGTTCCCTTATTGTTGCTGGCGGCAGGACTGGTGACTGCCTACTGGAAAGTATCCATGACCAACCGGACTGCCTTTATCCCAACCTTGTTTTTTATGACTGCCGCTACGGCCATCGAGGCGGTTCCGGCTCTCCGTCTGGACAATCCGGCATCGACGTTCTTCATGCTCATCCCGCTTATTGTCTGCAATGCCTGGCAAATCCTGATACTTCATAAATTGTTGAGGGCAAAAAAGAGCTAATTACTCAGCTCTTTTTCGTTTAGATCGGTTTATTTGGATTGCGGCATTTGGTCTCGTATCGGGTTGTCTTTCATCTTCGATTGATTGATTAACTGCGATACAGTCACGAACTGGTATCCCTGCTCCCGAAGCTTGTCGATAATGACGGGAAGCGCTTCGTGTGTTTGTTTGCAGGAATCGCTGGCGTGCATCAGCACAATATCGCCGGGGTGGGCTTTGGTCAATACCCTGTTGATAATATTATTCACGCCTTTGTTCATCCAATCCAGCGAGTCCGTATCCCATTGAATAACGGTATATCCCAATTGATTGGCAATGCGCAGCACTCTCTTATCAAAATCGCCGTTTGGCATGCGGATCAGCATCGGCGTTTGTCCTGTCGATTCTTTTAGAATTTGGTCGGCAGTTTGAATTTGCTTGCGGATTTCCTCGTCATTTAAGGTGCTGTAATTGACATGCTTATGGCCGTGGCTGCCGATTTCAAAGCCGGCGTCGACGATTTGCTTGACGATCTCGGGATGACTCTTGGTCCAAGGCGAGGACAGAAAGAATGTTGCATTGGTAACGCCTTTATCCTTGAGGATTTGAATAATTGGCTCGGGTCTTTTTTCACCCCAGCTGATATCAAACGTCAGCGCGATAAGCTTCTTGTCGGTGACAACACTGTAAATAGCGGAAGGTTCATTCGCGGAGAATACGCTGATGTTGTTTTTTTCCGAGTAAATAATACCCGCAGTAAAAAGTGCAGCCATGAGAATGACAAATATGCGCCTTAACTTTTTACCGTTCATCACAAAAAAGAAATTCACCTGATTCGCCCCCATATGAAAGTGATTTTTGGTCCAAGGTTTTGAATGAATTTATATTTACAATGTATGCTTGTACCTGTAGCTTATGCAGATTTGTCCGATTTTAAGATAGCGGAACGATTTGGAGGGATGGTTGTGAGAAAACTCTTCAGGGATTTTTACAGTGATTTAAAAAGCAGCAGGCACTATTTAATCGCCTCCACGCTGGTTTTTATGATCGGCATCTACGCGGGTTTTTCTTCGGGGAATCTTCAAGGGATTCTTGCTCAACAAATAGAAGAAATCCGCAAATTGGCGCAAATGCTTGATCAAATGAACAATACTCAGCTGTGGTTGTTTGTTTTCATTTTTTTCAATAATTTATTGAAGGCCTTGTTATTTGTCGCTTTGGGGGGGTTCTTTGGTTTATTTCCGCTGTATTCTCTAGTCATGAACGGCATGATTCTCGGCTTTCTGGCACATACCACCCAAGCGAATGGGGGGGATTTGCCCCAAATGGTTGTAAGGGGAATACTGCCGCATGGAATAATTGAGCTTCCAGCAATCATCCTCGCCGGTGCTTACGGAATACGTTTTGGCTTTATTGTCGCAAGAGGGACGATAAGTTGGTTGATTCCGGCCAAAAGAAAAGCGGCAGGCCAACAGATTGCGTATTTCTTGAAAATGACAATTCCTTTAATGCTGGTTCTGATCGTGTCATTGTTCGTCGCTGCGATCATTGAAAGTTCATTCACTTATTGGTTGGTACGGCACTAAATTTTTTTGATCTTTTCAATTCCTCCTATTCATAAAACGGAAAAAAATGAGCATAACAGTAAAACGGGAAATTCATCCCATTCCAATTGCGAATTGAGGAGGTAATATTCGATGTTGGGTATGTTGTACAATGATCGGGAATGCAGGGAATTAAACTATATGCTGCGCAAGGAATTGGACGAAATGCTTCTTGAACTGAATGACAGCCGAATAGACGGTGAGATCCGCAAAGCGATCGAAATGAGATATACGGTGATATTCAGAATGTATGCGCGTTTGGCTTCGTCAAAAGAGCTCTCGAAATACGCAAGGAGCCGTACTTATCGCTAAAGACCAGGACATTCGGTCTTGCCAACGGAAGTGGTTGCGGAAGCTGGGCGGAAAATAAAAACCAGCGATCTCTTGACAAGCTTTGTTCTGTCATGATACATTACGATATGCCGTTTGAAGAGCAGGCATATTCGCAAAACGGTTGTGCCGAGCTTCTTTCGGAAAATTGATTGGTTGGAAAAAATTTCACTTGCACACGGTCGGCGAGATGTGATATATTAATCAAGTCGCCGTTCGGAAGAACATCGGCTGAGCGAGAGCTCGAAAGCGGCGCTTGAGGATGCGTGAAGACGGTCGGAAAGCGA
>NZ_JAYJLD010000037.1 GCF_035282765.1 Ferviditalea candida
GTTTGCTCGGAATTTAAAAAGGATGAAATTGAATATGACGTGAATCCGCTTAGGTAACATGTACAAATATCAGTATGGAGCAAAAAACGCCCGATGGGGTGTTTTTTGTTCACTCAAGAACGATGTTTCAATTGATTTACGATTCCGATGATCATGATTAGAATGGCGACGTCAATTGCAAGGATGGAAATTACTCCTTAAGTAAGCAAATAGAACATGCATACACGTTTCCCAAATTCCATTGCGTAAAACACAAAAGTATTATAAATTGGAAATAGAATAGAAATGAAAGGGGTTTCAATTGATGCAGGGTGAGCGTTTTGAAAAAGGTCTGGAAGTCAGGCGCAGCGTGCTGGGCCCGGAATATGTGGACAAGTCTTTGCAAAATGCGGATGATTTCAATATGCCGCTGCAGGAATTGGTGACCGAGTATTGCTGGGGAGAAGTTTGGACCCGCGAGGGTCTGCCGAGAAAAACCAGAAGCATGCTCAATTTGGCAATGCTCACCGCATTAAACCGGCCGCATGAGCTAAATCTGCATATTCGCGGAGCCCTGCGGAACGGCTGCACAAAGGAGGAAATCAAGGAAATTTTCCTGCAGGCCGCTATTTATTGCGGCGTTCCGGCCGGTGTGGAAAGCTTCAAAATTGCCCAGGAAGTCTTTAAGGAAGAGAATCTGTAATTTCAGCAATCACAGCAAATAAAATTAAGATATCGAAGATAAAAGCATCTCGTGAAATACAGAGTGCTTTTATTTTTTCGCGATTGATTCGGGGGAGTGGCTCAATGTCTTATGTTTATTGGAAAAGAACAGGCTCGGAAAATATGGTGGCGGAAATTGTATTGGATCGGCCCGAGGTGAAGAATGCATTCAATACCGCGATGGCTGAGCAGCTCCTGCAGATTTGCAGGGAAATATCCGAGAGCGACTGCCGCGTCGTCGTGCTGGCTTCTTCGAGTCCCGGCGCTTTTTGCGCCGGCGCGGATCTGAAGGAACGCAACCGGATGACGGAGGAGGAATGGCGCAGCCAGCATAAAATTTTTGAAAAGATGTTCTATGCCGTTGCCGATCTGCCCCAGCCGGTGATTGCGGCAGTGGATGGCTATGCATTGGCGGGAGGCTTTGAATTGGCGCTGAATTGCGACATGATCGTTGCGGCAAGGACTGCCGTCTTCGGGTTGCCGGAGGTGACGCGCGGAATTATGCCCGGCGGTGGAGCATCCAGACTGCTTCCCAAACGAATCGGACTTCACCGAACCAAGGAGTGGCTCTGCACCGGCCGGTTCATCCCCGCGGAGGAAGCTCATCAAGCCGGTCTGATCAATATCCTGACTGATTCAGAGCATGTTCGGGAGAAGTGGATGGAATTAGCCGAGACGATTGCCCTAAATGCCCCCTTGGCTGTCCAGGCCTGCAAGCAAGCGTCGGATCGATTGTTCGGCATGGATGATCGGGAGGCCCGGGAACAAGAGTTGGTCTACTACAACCGGTGTGTCGATACCGAGGATCGCTTGGAAGGCGTAAGGGCGTTTGTTGAAAAGCGTCCTCCGCAATTTAAAGGGGCTTCCAAAGGATGAGATTGAATTTTAAGGAGGCGTGATGAGTGCTGAGCATTCCCAAAAAGGTTGAGATTATTGAAGTCGGCCCGCGTGACGGCCTGCAAAACGAGCCCCGGCCGATCCCGACAGGCCAGAAAAAAGAGCTTATCTCCGGTCTGGCAAAGGCCGGATTTTCCCGTTTGGAAGCAACGGCCTTTGTGCACCCAAAATGGGTGCCGCAGATGTCGGATGCCGAGGAGATTGCAGCGTACTGCAATCAGCTGGGGATCCCTTACATTGCGCTAACGCCGAACTTGAAATCCCTAGAACGGGCGATTGCCGCGAATGTTAAGCAAATTGCTGTTTTTGTCGGCGCCAGCACGGCTTTTAACATGAAAAATATTAACAAAACTACGAAACAATCATTGGATGAATGTGAGATCATATTTGAAAAAGCCAAAGACCGGAATATGTTTATTCGCGCGTATGTTTCCACGGCTTTTTCCTGTCCGTATCAGGGAGATGTGAGCTTTGATGAGCTGAATGAGGTTTGCAAACGCTTTGTTCGGCTGGGTGCCGATGAGATTGATTTAGGGGACACGAACGGGTTTGCCAATCCGCAAATCGTATACGACCGGTTCTCAAGATTAAAGGAGCTTTACCCGGATGCGGTCTTTGTCGGACATTTTCATGACACGAAGAAGATGGCTCTCGCAAATGTGCTGGCCGCATTGCTTGCCGGAATCGATAAATTTGACAGTTCGATCGGCGGTTTGGGAGGATGTCCGTTCTCACCGGGCGCCAAAGGAAATGCAGCCACTGAGGAATTAATCTGGATGTTCAATGAAATGGGAGTGGAAACAGGGATTGCGTACGAAAGATTGGAAGGTGTCAGCGCGTTTGCGAAATCTCTGTCGACTCGTCTGGCTAACTATTGAATAAGGCAACTCGATGAAATCACTTCCACTGAATTGACTGCAAAGATCAATTAAACCGTTTGATACTTTGCCGCAAAAATCGCGAGCCCCAAGTGAAAAAAATGGAGGTTATTTCAATGAAAGCAATTGTGGTCAATCGTCAGGGCGGTCCTGAAGTCATGGAATTCCGGCAGGACGTTGAGCTTCCGGAACCCGGTCCGCGCCAGGTGCTTATTCGAGTGCAGGGCACAAGTGTGAATTTCGCCGATATTAAAGCTCGCTACGGGCAATACCATGCCGCAAACGGAAAAACGCATTACATTCCCGGGTTGGATTTGACCGGCATCATTGAAAGGGTCGGCTCTGAGGTGAAAAGTCTGCAGCCCGGCCAACGGGTCATTGCTTTTCCGATCAATGGTTCTTATGCGGAGTATGCGGCGGCGGACGAGGCTCTGACCTTTCCGATTCCGGAATCCTTGAGCATTGAGACGGCGGCTGCCTGTCCAATCGTATCCTTTACCTCGTTCAATCTGCTGCATCAGGCGGCGAGACTGGAAAAAGGCGAAACCGTGCTTATTCATGCAGCCTCCGGCGGTGTGGGTACGACTGCCGTGCAGATGGCCAAATTGCTGGGAGCCGGCAAAGTGATCGGGACAGTCGGAAGTGATTCCAAAGCGGGGATCGTCCGCGAAGCGGGTGCGGACGCCGTGATCAATTATCGCCAAGAGGCGTTGGGTGAAAAAGTGCTTGAGCTCACCGACGGACGGGGAGCGGATGTGATTTTGGATTCGGTCGGAGGGGAGGTGTTCGAACAAAGCTTGAAGGTGTTGGCGATGTTCGGACGGCTCGTGAATTTCGGCGATGCCGGCGGAGCGGGAATCGCGGATTGGGGCGAATTGAAATATTCAAGCTGCCGTTCCATCATCGGGTATAGTTTCGGCACATATCGAAAAAATCGTCCTGAGACTTTAAAGGAGACGGCGGCCAATGTGCTTTCCTACCTTGCCGAGGGTGAATTAACGATCTATGTGAGCCGGGCTTTTCCGCTGGCGGAGGCTGCCCAGGCCCATCAATGGATGGGAAGCCGCCAGCATACAGGGAAGCTTATTTTACTGACATAACTTCAAAGCGAAATTAATTGAAAAAGTAGAATTGGAGGTTATGAAGAAAGCAAATTTTCAATATCTTCTATTGATAGTAAAAAAATGTCAGTAGGAGGTATGAAAATGAGCGGAGCTTTGGATGAAATATTGTCGGCGAATAAAGCGTATGCCGATAATTTCGGGGACAAGGGCAACCTTCCGATGCCGCCCGGCCGCAGGATCGCTATTTTAACCTGCATGGATGCAAGACTGGATGTAGGGCGATTCGCCGGTTTGAAAGAAGGGGATGCCCATGTCATCCGTAATGCCGGGGGACGTGCGAGTGACGATGCCATTCGTTCTCTCATTATTTCTTACAAATTATTAGGCACGCAGGAATGGTTCGTCATTCATCATTCAGATTGCGGGATGGAAACATTCACGAATGATATCATGCATGGCCTGCTGTTGCAAAGCCTGGAAACCGCCAAGCTTGAAGAGGGCAAATGGGTGGATACGGGTAAAGGCACAGGTTCCCGTGCCGGACAATTCATTAACTTTTTGACAATTCAAAATCAGGTGCAAAGCGTTTGCGATGACGTGGAACGGATCCGCAATCATCCGCTTGTGCCTAGAGACATTCCCATTTATGGATTCATTTATGATGTCAAAACGGGTCTGCTGAATGAAGTAGCGCAAGCTAATGAAATCGGGAAGGCTAAATAAAGTATTAAAAAGAGACGCCGCGGCTTCTTCAAGCTTCGGTGTCTCTTTTTGACCACATAAGAATTTATAAGTTTCCGGTCATTCGGAAAGGCAAATTCTTATTGGCATAAAAACCTTCCTCTTAACGCGGTCGCTCATCGTTGAATTGGCCTCGATAGAGGTTTTTTTAATGCGCTTACGTTTGGCATAGGCTAATCAAGGTTATTTGTATATTCATCGAAAGAATGGGCTTTCTTATGGAAAGAGGCAGTTTGGAAATTGGCCTGCTTGCAGGAGATGCTGCAATATCCGGCCTGTAAAATTTGCTTGCTGTTGATTTGTCGGTATCCGGTCTGAAAGATCCTGTCTTCACTATTTTTGATATGGGTTTCGTGACAAGCGATGCAAAAAAATTGTTCCATCCGTACGCGCCCCCTAAAAATTGGGTAGTCTAGAAATTAGTATACAACACTTTTAGTTCTTTGCATACAATCAGCACCCAAAAAAATTTATTTACATTACAAAGTTCGACAGTCATTGAACCTATCTTCAATTAAGATAGATTTGTATGCGTTGGCGGCCCCATTGCTCACCTTCGTCATGTCTACAGGTATGCTTCAAACGCAGAAAATGGACAAATCCATAAATTAAATCGGCTCATAGCTTGCGGTATCGGTTCAGTTTAGTTGAGGCAAGACGTTGGGGAGAGAAGAAGAGAAATGAAACAACCGGAATTAAATTATGCTTTATTTATGGAGACGTTTTTTAATCATTCCGTGGATGCCATAACGATCATTGGGGCAGACAACATCATCCAATATGTGAACCCGGCCTTTGAAGCCTTATACGGCTTATCCGCAGATACGGTGGTCGGGAAGAATGTATGGACCCTGTGGCCGGAAAATACAAACGACTTTCCGTGGATGGCAAGCAGAATTTTGCAGGAAAAACAGGTATCCGAATATGAGACCCGAAGGAGAACGGCTTATGGACATTGCGTGGATGTCAGTCTGACGATTTCCCCGATTCGGGATTTAGACGGGAATATACGGGCATATCTGACGGTGGGTCGGGACATTACGGAAAAAAAGCGAATGGAGCGGGCGCTGCTTGAGGTTGAATCGATGTTTCGGCTGATTGAAGGGAACATATCGGATGCCGTAGCGATTGTAACTCGTTCGGGCAGGATTGAATACGCCTCCACATCTTATGAAACGTTCCTGGGAATTCGCATTACAAACATTATAGGCGGAATTGCCGTAGACTGGATTCACCCGGATGATATCAATCGGACAAAGGATATATTCATCAATTTGCTTCATGAGAAGAAACGCTGTCAATTGGAATGCAGGCTGAAGCACCGAGACGGTTACTGGCTTGATGTTGAGACTGCGATGACGCCGATTATGGATGACAACGGCGAGGTGCGCAAAATCATTTTAGTCAGTCGGGACATCACGGACCGGCGCCGCGCGGAACAGCTACTCCTGCAGGCGGAAAAGCTGTCGGTGGTCGGTCAGCTTGGGGCAGCCTTGGCCCACGAGATACGGAATCCTTTAACGTCGGTCAAAGGTTTTTTTCAATTGTTAAACAGGGATACGTTGGGAAAAGAGCATTACTTCAGCATCATTTTTTCGGAACTGCAGCGAATAGAGGATATCATCGGGGATTTTTTGAATTCGGCAAAGCCGCAGATTAACGGTTTCCAAGTTTGCGATGCATGGGAGCTTCTGCGCAAATCGATTTCGGTGATGCAGCTCGAAGCGCATATGCATAACATCGAAATCCGGCTGGCCTCGGCTCAAGCATATTTGCCCATCCGTTGTGATGAGGACAAGCTCAAACAGGTCTTCGTGAATGTAATCAAAAATGCGATCGAATCGATGAGCCGCGGCGGAGTGATTACCGTAAATGCCGAGCTTGCCGGGGACGACAGGATATGCATTCAAATTACAGATCAGGGGTGCGGGATCTCTGCCGATCTTTTGCCGCAGCTGGGGCATCCTTTCTATACGACGAAGGAGAAGGGAACGGGAATGGGACTGGCGGTGTGCTCGAAAATCCTGCATGAGCATAAAGGAGAAATGAGTTTTGTAAGCTCACAGGGAGAAGGCACCCAGGTATCCATCAAGCTTCCCAAGACTGAACCTCTCGTTTCCGATGCCGATTCTGCAAAATGATTCTCCTGTCGAAATCCTATAAATTGATAGCTTTCCGAGCTCTGGAAAAAAAGAAAAAAACACACGTATTAATAAAAAAACACACCCATTTTTTCATGACAGTCAGTAGAATATAAGAAACAAACAAATAAATCTTAGTGGGGATCTCGTTAATGGTAGTGATCTGGAAATTATAAGAGAGGCAACCGGATTTTTGGTTTGGCCTGATATTGGCGCACTTGTGTTTGCGAGCATACAGTTTTTTGCAGACAGGGGTGAAATGGGCGTCGGCATTCATTTCCGTCGGCGCGCTGGCGGGTCTGACCAGCGTCCTTTTGGTGTCGTTGTACGGACAAAGCCGTAGTTTTTTCGCCATGTCGCGTGACGGGCTTCTTCCCAAACGCTATTGCGCAATCCATCCCCGGTTTGGAACACCTCATAAAATTACCGCCGTCGTAGGGGGATTCGTGTCTCTTCTGTCCGCTTTCGTGCCTATCGGAATCATAGCGGAAATGGCTAATATCGGAACCCTATCCGCTTTCGTGCTTTCTGCCGCAGGTGTGATTATCTTAAGGATAACCCATCCCGAATTGCATCGGCCTTTCAAAATACCTTGGGGTCCGGTCTTTCCCGTTCTGTCCATCCTGTTTTCGATTTACCTGATGCTGATTTTATCGGAGATGACCTGGATCCGGTTTGCGGTATGGATGGGTGCGGGCTTGTTGATCTACGGGGGGTATGGGTTCCGGCACAGCCGTCTGGGGGGCGAAGGATCATATCCGATGAGTTCTGACCGGTTCAAATTTGCATATGTATGTAACAAGGTATGGCTTTGGACGAAGGGCATGTACTTGAAACCCAGAAAATAGACGTCACAAGTAGAGCGTAAGTGAATTTACATGTGAGTAAAGGGTGATAAAGGTTGCCTCTGCCTATGCAAGGTCTGAGCTTTAGTATGCTGTGGAATCCGGATGTGCTGCTGCAAGCCGTCGTGATGCAGATCATTTATCTGCTTCTCTTATCCCGTCCGATTCGCGCATGGTTTTCCGGGTCGCGGAAAGTTCCTCTAAGTCAAATCGTTTCATTTTTGGGCGGTCTATGGGTATTTTACTTCAGCTTTGGTTCGCCGATTGATTATATGTCCGACGAGCTGCTCTTCAGCGCGCATATGGTTCAGCACATGCTGGAAATCATGCTGATGACGCCGCTTCTCATCTATGGAATTCCGGATTGGTTCATTCGCCCTGTGCTGAAATGGAAGCCGAGTGCAGTCTTGTTTAAGGCTTGGACGAATCCGGTGGCGTCGGCGATTGTTTTTAACCTTTGCTTCAGCGGGTTCCATATTCCGGCCATTTACAATAAAACGCTTGTAAACGATACCTTTCACTTATTCGAGCACGCCGTTTTTTTTGCAACCGCCTTTTTCATGTGGTGGCCGCTGCTGAGTCCGCTGCCGGAACTGCATCGGCTGCAGTCCGGCGGAAGATTGATGTACCTGCTGTTTAATTTTAACTTGATGATGCCGATCTCGGTGCTCTTAATCTTTGCACAGCAGGAGTGGTATCCTTTTTATTTGACCGTACCCCGGGTGTTCGGCTTGGATCCGGTCAGCGATATGCAGCTTGGCGGTTTGATCATGCTGATTGGAATGGCCGTTCCTTATGGCGCCAGTTCGCTTATATCCTATCTGAAATATAATGAGGCTGCCTGGTATGCGTGAGACGGTTGGTCAGCGCGTTCTGCAGTACGGATTAGGGATCTTGTGGCTGCTTGACGGCTTGCTGCAGTCGCAGCCGCTCATGTTCACCACCGATTTTTATGCGCTTTATCCGCCGAATATCATGGAAAGCCTGCTGCAATCCGCGACGGACGGCCAGCCTGCCTGGCTCGCGCATCTGATGGAGTTGGGCATAAGGATGTGGGCGTATGCGCCCGTGCTTTTTAATATCGGGGCGGTTGTCCTCCAAGTGGCGATCGGTTTGTGCCTATTGATCGGACGCAGCAGGAAATTTATCCGGGCCGGGCTGTGGGTCTCGATAATCTGGGGCATTGTGATCTGGATTTTTGGCGAAGGTTTGGGCGGACTGCTGGCTGACAGTCCGAACTATTGGGATGGATTTCCCGGTGCGGCGGCTTTGTATGTCATCGGCGCCATCTTCTTGCTGCTTCCCGACAAACATTGGCATTCCGGACTCGCCGCACGTATCCTCCAAGCAGGAATGGGCATGTATTGGCTGGCAATGTCGATATTTCAGGCGCTTCCATCCTCCGGCTATTGGAATTCGGATGCGCTGGCCACTCAAATGGCAAATGCGGCCTCTCTCCCGCAGCCGCATTTTTTGTCCGCACCGATCGAGTCATTCGTTTATTTGACAGGAGACCAGCCTGTCTTGTGGAACGCTATCTTGACGCTGGTTCTGCTGCTGCTTGCTGCCGTTTATTTGAGCGGCGGATTCTCCCGCGGGGTCCTCTGGCTTTCCATGCTGTGGCTGTTTTGGAGCTGGTGGTTCGGCCAGGATTTTGGCGGAATTTTTTCAGGCATGGGTACGGATTTCAATTCCATTCCGGTGCTTGCCTTATTCACGTTGGCCGCCTGGAACGTGGACGGCGGGACGGCTGCTGCGAAGCCTGCTGTCTTGAAAATTCGCTTCCGCTAAAAAATAAATTCTACTGAAAGCGGGCTGAATTCACTTTCTGAAAATGAAAAAACCGTTAAAGCGTCGGTATTTTTGGTGCTATTTGAACCTGGTCTTTATAGATGGAAACTGGGCTTCCTCCTGCGGCTTTCGGATAATCAGATTCTCATCGCCGGGCATCAGCCTTTTTCCGGATTTGAGCACGTAGCGGATCCAGGAGCCGGCCATCCATGATGTAACCAGAGCCAGCATGACCAGAATCGCAAAAAATTCCTGATTGATGATGCCCAATGAAAAAGCGACCGTGGAAAGCACAATCCCCGGACCTCCCCTTGCGTTCATGGCGGCCGCCAAATTCAGGCTGGTCAATCGATCCTCCTTGATCAATCGGCTGGTAAAGTACACGACTACGGTTTGGACAATTGTGGCAAAAAGCAGATATATGAGGAAGTATTGGAGACTGAAATGTTTGGCCAAATCCAGCTTCAGCCCTACAATCGCAAAATATAAAGGGATGAAGAAGGAGAAGGATATTTCGACGACGCTTGTTTCAACACGGCGCGTCAAATTTTCGGGAAGCGTAATTCGGGTGGCGATCCCGGCCATCAGAGCCCCGTACATGACATCGACGTTCAGGTAACCGGCAATGTCGGAAAGCCCGAGCAGCAGCACCAGGAAATATCCGAGAAAGGAGGCGCGAAACAAAATATTCGCCGGTTTCGAGGTCACTCGCTTCAAAATCCAGGGCAGAATGAACAACGCCACAACCAGAAAGCCCAGAGTTACACCGAGGCTTTGCAGGATGACCGCCATATTGACTCCCGTGTTGGAGCTGACGATTCCCGAGGCGACCGCCAGGGCAACCCACAGAATGATATCATGGATCCCGGCGATTCCGACAACGATTTTGGCGAATCGCGAATGCATGATGCCGAGGTCCTGGAAAATCTTTGAGATGACCGGAATGGAGGTCACGGCAATGGAGATGGCTATAACGATTTTTAAGGCGATCTCGTTATTTGCGGACCCCATAAAAGCGGCCGGATTGAACAGGTAGGTTGAAAGCCAGCCCATCAGAAAAGGGATGATGGTCGAACCAGCGATGATGGCAATTCCGATTTTAGCATCCTTTCGTTCAAACCGGTGCTGGAATTTCAGGCCGGATGTATACATCAGCATGATTAACCCGAGCTGATACATCAACCCCAGCAAATCGCTTTCCGACGGGAAGCCCAGGAAAAGCCAATGAAATTTGTCCGGAAAAAAATATCCCATGAGCGTAGGTCCCAGCAGCAGCCCCCCGGCGACCTCGCCGATAACTCTGGGGATGGTCAGGCGTTCCGCAAGATAGCCGAGGATATTCGCTGCAGCCAATAATGCCACAATGGCAAACAAAAACCTTGTTAGTTCCTCGCCGCCTAAATTGAACAAGACGATTCCCTTCTTTCCTCGAATTGGTCAAGGCCCGATGGAAACGGGTCATGATTCTTTACCATATTCGCGGACAAGGCTATTATGGAAGGGTGTTTGTCCTGTCGGACAAGCCTGATATGCGTCCAATTATGCTGTTTTCTTATTTGCGCAGCTTCGACTTGGAGGCATGGATTTCGTGCTCCTCCAATTTCTTGTAAAGGGTCGTTCTGGAAACCCCCAAATATCTTGCGGATTTGCTGATATTTCCCTTGAACTTCATTAAGGTTTCAATCAACAGGATCCTTTCGTTTTGTTCGCCGACTTTTTTAATCTCTGTCATATTGTCAGAGGGCACATATTCTTCAGCAAACGAATTATTGGAGTGATAAATAATGTGCTCAGGCAAATGTTCAAGCGAAATGTGCTTGGAATTTGCCGCCAAATAATAGGAGCGTTCGATCACATTTTTTAATTCGCGCACATTTCCGGGCCAGCTGTATTTCATCAAATGTTGAACGGCTTCTTCAGTCAGCATTTTGGCATGTGTGCTTGAGCTTGAGTTCAGCTCATCGATAAAATAAGCCGTCAATTCCGGAATATCATCCATTCTTTCCCGCAGCGGCAAGAGCTCGATCGTAAAAACATTCAGCCGATAGTAAAGATCGCTTCGAAAGGATCCTTTGTAAGCAATCTCCTGCTTGATATTTTTATTGGTTGCCGCAATAATGCGAACATCCACGGGGATGGGAACGTGGCTTCCAACCCGGGTGACCTCCTTTTCCTGCAAAACCCTTAAAAGGGTGACTTGCAGCTCCAACGGCATATCCCCGATTTCATCAAGAAACAAAGTTCCGCTGTTGGCCGCTTCAAATTTCCCGGGGCTGCCTCCCTTTTTGGCACCGGTAAAAGCGCCGTCGACATACCCGAACAATTCGGCATAAATCAAATCTCTCGGCAAGGCTCCACAGTTAAGCGCAACGAACGGCTTGTCTTTTCTTCTGCTCTCATTGTGGATGGCCCTGGCAAACACTTCTTTTCCGGTTCCGCTTTCGCCCAAAATCAATACATTCGCATCGATTTCGGATGCGGATTTGGCCAAATGGACGGTTCTCAAAAACCGGTCATTGGAACCGATGATGTCGCTCAAGTAAAGCTGGCGTCTATTTTGGGCATGACGGTAGGCGGCTTCGCTTTTGATCGGATTAATATAAATATAACGGTAAGGAGGAAACGGAATAATCCGGACCTCAAACTGTTCGTCAAAAATTTTCTTTCTGAGAAAAGTTTCGGATTCCTGAAAATCATCCTGAATATCTTTAAAAATCGTGCGGACCGTATTATGTTTGTCCAAATACAATTTTTGCGCGGAACTGTTCATAAACAAGATTTCGCCGCCCTCCGCGACAAACAGGCTTTCCGGAATTCGGTCCGATATATCCTTCAGCATTCGTTTAAACAGCTTGGATTGATCGATATGCTCATGAGTTTTGACGCTAATTTTTAACAGATTGCTAATATATGAAACGGTTTTGTCATCCGGTTTGTTTTTCATATCTTCCAATTTGCAAAAAAGCCCCAAAACTCCCTTGATGGATCCTTTATCCCCTTTGAGCGGGAACCCTATTGAGATAAAAGAGTGCAGATCCTCAAGCTCATGCTCTTTACCCTCTACAGGCACTATCGTATGCCCGGATAAAGCCAGCCCCACGCCCGATTGCTTTAGGGGAGGAGTGCTCCATGAGGTTCCCGGCGCCAGACATGCTGGATACAAGCGTTCAAACTGGTCATCACAAAAGCTTTCCAGCAAGTAACCGTCCTGATCAAAAAAAGCAAAGGTGAACGGCAGAAAATCAGTCGCTTTTTTGATATCTTCGATGAGCGCGGCATATTCATCGAGTCTTAAAGCCAGTTCCTGCTGCGAAATGGTTTCAAAGCTCGAATCGGCGATGGAATGATCGGAAAAAAGCTCATCGAAAAACGGAACAGGCGCAATCGCGTCATCGGATTCCCAGACAATATCGAATTGTCCGTTTTCATTGACTCTGCCGATGCGCGAGTTTAACCAAAGATGCCTGTTTTTTTCATCGACGCGGATGGTTCCCTGCGGGGCCTGGTAAGTTAAGCCGGACAAGCTTTGACGCAAGGAATCGGCATCAATGCTGTTGGCTTTGCGCATAGCCTCCGATAATAAAAAAATGCTGTTATAAGCGTTTTCCATCGCGGAGCTGATAACATCCGTACCGTAGGATTGGCGATACTCCGAAATGAACGACTGGTTCGATTTTAATGAGACGGAATTAAAATACGGGAACGAAGAGTAGTGTCCGACGGCATATTTCGGGTTCATGACCTGAATTTCCGTTTCGGCCGTGATTGAGCTCGTGATCGGGGATTTGAAGCCCGCTTGCTGATACTGCTGATAGAAGGATACTACACTTTCCCCCACGAGTGTGGAAAAGACGACCTCCGGGTTGGTTTGATCGATTTCTATCAAATGCTTGTTGAACTTTTGCGTTCCTAACGGCGCATAGGACTCGCCGACAACATAGCCGCCGTGTCTCTTGATCAAATAGCCGATATGCCGGTTCGTTTCCCTCGGGTAAATATAATCGGAGCCGATCAGATAGAAAGACTTGCCCAAGTTTTCGATGATCCATGGAATGAAGTAAAGAAGCTGCTGATTGGGAAGGGGGCCGCAATAAATGATGTTCGGGTGCCGTTCTTCACCTTCATATTGGGTCGGATAAAACAACAGGGTGTTGTTCTTCTCCAGCACCGGAATAACCATCTTTCTGCAGACGGACGTATACAGACCGACCAAAGCTTTAACCTTATCGGAAGCGATCAATTTTTCTGCTTTTTTGGCGGCAAGAAACGGGTCCGAAGCGATGTCTTCAACAATCGGAATGAGCTTTCTTCCGTTGATCCCGTTTTGCTGTTCATTCACCTGCTTGATGGCCAGCAATACAGACTGGTATTGTCCTCTTTCCGTTAATCCGGTGGTTCCCGTCAGAGAAAACAGAATGCCGACAGGTATTCCATCATGAGCATCCATCATTCGTTCTCCCCCTTTCCCACGAAGCTTGTGGATTCTATTATATTGAGGACCCAATATTTTCAGTATTTTTTATATTTTGAGTTTATGTCCAATATTGCAAATTGTCAAATTATATTGTTCAGGATTGTTCAGTCGCGTTCATGTTTATAAATGGACAAAAAGTTTACACTTTGATTGCTTAGTGAACAATATTCCGACAATTTAGACTATTAATCTATATTTAACAGCCCCTGATTGATTGAAATTCGCTTGAATGGCCTGCGCAAAGCAGGAGATTTCAACTCTTCTTGAATATGGCATGAAAGTTGCTAGACATACATGCAAGATTGATTCTGCGAACAAGGAGGTTAATTTTCAAGAAAACAAGGGGGGTTCGGCATGCCGACAGGCACAATTTCGTCATCAGAGGATATGGTAGGGGTTGCCGTTGTAAATTATCAGGTTCCCGTCGTGAACAACAAAGATGAAGTTCTGGCAAACTGCTTTCGCATTGCGGATTTCGTCGATGGCGTGAAACGCGGATACCCCGGTCTCGATCTGATTATTTTTCCAGAATATTCAACACAGGGCTTTCATTTGACCAAATGGCGCGAATTATCCACTACAGTTCCCGGACCAGAGACCGAAATTTTTTCGGAAGCGTGCCGTCGGAATAATGTTTGGGGGGTATTCTCGATAACCGGGGAGCTGAATCTCCAAGGAAATCCCTGGGATACCTTCCTTCTCATCAATAACAAAGGGGAAATTGTGCTGAATTATCACAAAATCAATCCCTGGGTTCCGATGGAGCCGTGGTATCCGGGTGACCGGACGACGGTTGTGGAAGGTCCGAAAGGAATAAAAATCGGCGCCATGATCTGCTATGACGCCAATATTCCGGAACTCAGCCGTGATCTTGCCTTAAAAGGCGCGGAATTGATTGTGCTGATTCAAGGATATATGAATCCCGCCCGGGAGCAGCAGCGCATCGTCACACAGGTTCGAGCGTGGGAAAACCTTGTTTATTTGGCCAATGCCAATTTGGCGGGGCGGGATAAAACGTATTCGTATTTTGGACATTCCAGCATCGTCGATTACGACGGGACAATTATTGTGGAATGCGACGGGACTCCCGACCAAGTAACGTATGCTCTGCTGTCCGTTTCTTCCATCCGGGATTCACGGAAAAATTGGACGGCGGAAAATCATTTGTTCAATCTGAATCACCGCGGCTATTCAATCGAAACGCTTAAGGGGGGGTTAGGCGCATGCCCATATGATTATATTCAGGAATGGTCAAGCAACTCGAAGTCCTTTATGAAAAAAACGGAAAGCATAACGAAATTCAAAACAGCAGAGAAGAGAGTTCTCGCAAGAACGAAAATCAGATGATTGAAAAAATTAAACTGGGGGAATGGCAAATGAAAAAATGGACAGTTTGGATTGCGCTCTTGACTTTGATGATGCTTCCGGTGTTATCCGCTTGCAGCAGCAGTACCGGCGGAAGCGGCGGCGGAGGCAATGACGGCATTAAGGTCGGCGTCCTGTTCTCGCTGAGCGGCGCGACGGCCGTAACGGAAAAGGGAATGGCCAATGCGACGCTGATGGCGATTGATGAAATCAATGCAAGCGGGGGTGTCAACGGAAAGAAGCTGATTCCCGTTCAGGAGGATTTGGCGTCCGAGCCTTCGGTGGCTGCAACGAAAGCAAAGAAACTGCTGCTTGAAGACAAAGTAGCGGCGATCATTGGATGCTATACATCCGCAAGCCGCCAGGCGGTGCTTCCGATTGTCGAACAAAATAACGGCCTGCTGGTTTACCCGACCCTGTATGAAGGCGAGGAGTATTCCAAAAATATCATTTATACCGGGGCGACACCGAACCAGCAACTGCAGGACTTCGTTCCATGGCTGGTTAAGAATGTCGGCAAAAAATTCTTTTTTGTCGGCTCCGACTATGTCTACCCGGCTGAAACCAACAAGCAGGTGAAAGCGCTGCTTCAGCAGCAGGGAGGGCAAGTGGTCGGCGAAGAATACGTGCCGATCGGCCAATCCGAGTTTTCATCCGTTGTGAACAAAATCAAAGCTGCCCAGCCGGACGTTGTATTCTCCGACCTTGTAGGCGACAGCGTGTCCGCCTTCTATAAGCAATACAAAAATTTCGGCATGGATCCGAAGAAGGTGCCGATTGCCAGCCCGATTACGGCTGAAACGGATCTGATTTCCATGACCAAGGATGTATCGGCCGGGAATATCTCCTCCTATGGATATTTTCAAACGCTGGATACCCCGGAAAACAAAAAGTTCGTTGAAGCCTACCATAATAAATATGGAAAAGACGAGCCGATTACCGATGTTCATGAATCTGCTTACTTCTCAACTTATCTGCTAAAAATGGCGCTTGAAAAAGTCCAGGATCCTTCCGACACGACCAAGCTGATCGATGCGTTTGCGGGATTGGAATTCGATGCCCCGGAAGGAAAAATTAAAGTGGATGAAAAGAACCATCATACCTGGCTGCATTCTCGCATTGCCAAGGTCAACGATAACGGGCAATTTGAAGTGATTGTAAATTCCGATAAGCTGATTCATCCTGAGCCTTGGGCCAAAGTCATCTTCCCTGACCATGCAGAACCCTGGAATAATTAATACTTTAACGATCGGGGGTAGAATCGCCGCTCTACCCCTTTATTCCTAAAAGGAGGAGACGTAAATGGTCATCGGACAGGTGATTGCCGACGGAATCAGTATTGCCGGAATTCTGATTATCGTTGCTCTGGGTCTGGGTATAATTTTCGGCGTCATGAAAGTCATCAATATGGCACACGGCGATTTGATTATGATCGGCGCCTATACGACATATGTGTTCAGCACGGTAATGAAGCTGCCGTTTTTCGCAGGCATGATCGCGGCCTTTGTCGTAACTGCCTTGGTCGGAGCTTTAATAGAGATGCTGGTCATCCGGAAATTGTACGGGCGGATTCTCGAAACGCTGCTTGCCACTTACGGTGTCTCTTTGCTCCTTCAACAAATCGTCAGAATGATTTTTGGACCGGGAGGCAAATCGGTCAAGAATCCGCTGGAAAGCTCTCTGTCCATAGGAAGTGTGGTTCTGCCCCATTTTCGTTTGTTTATCATCCTGTTTGCAGTCTTTTTGCTGCTGCTGGTCGCTTTTGTAATTTACAAGACCAAATTCGGCATTCAATTCCGGACTGTCTCGCAAAACCGCGAGATGAGCGAATGTCTGGGCATCAATACTTCGCTCATCGACACCTATACATTTGCATTCGGAGCCGGCTTGGCGGGAATAGCGGGCGCGGCGCTTGCGCCGTTAAAAACGGTTTCTCCAACAATGGGACTCGACTATTTGGTGGATGCGTTTATGGTTGTCGTTCTGGGAGGCGTCGGTTCGTTGACGGGCACGGCGATCGGCTCCGGCGTCATTGGTGAAGCGAATCAATTGCTGACGCTGGTTACGACGGAAACGCTCGGAAAAATCCTTGTATTTATTCTTGTTATTATTGTGATTCGATTTAAGCCCGAAGGATTATTCAAGATGGAAAGGAGATAGTCATGCTGAAAAAAATGAATTTGGAAAAGCAGCTTGGGATTTTGATATTGGCTTTTTTGGCGCTATTTCCTTTGTTTGCCTCGGGTTTCCGCGTTGAATTGATGGGCAAATTTGTCGTTTTCATTATTTTTGCAATAGCGCTTGATCTGGTATGGGGCTATACGGGACTCTTGAGCCTGGGGCATGCCGTGTTTTTTGGGCTTGGCGGTTACATGCTGGCCTTGTCTTATATTCTGCAGAAGGGCGTCCCGATGTTCATGACGCGGTTTGGAATCAATGAAATCCCGCAGTTCATGACTCCGTTGCTAAGTACGCCGGTCGCTTTTTTGCTGGGGCTGATTCTTCCTTCGCTCTTGGCTGCCGTTATCGGATACTTCATCTTTAAAAGCAAAGTCAGCGGCGTCTATTTTGCGATTATATCGCTGGCCCTGGCGGGGCTGTTTCAACTGCTGATCAACGATTTGCAGGCATATACCGGGGGATTCAACGGTTTAAACGGACTGCCCCGCTTCCCGATCTTCGGCAAGCCGCTCAGTGTCAACACTTATTATTATTTGCTGGTGGTTATGGCGCTGCTGATTTATTTGTTTGCCCGCTGGCTGACACGCTCCCATTTTGGAAAAGTCGTTAAATCGATAAGGGAAAATGAGAACCGGATTCGTTTCTTTTCCTACAATCCGGCCAATTACAAAATATTTATTTTTACGATATCCGGTTTTCTTTCGGGCTTGGCCGGCATGCTGTATGTTCCGATCAATGGTTTTATTTCTCCTCTGGATGTAGGAATCGGCATGTCGACTTTGTTGGTGGTTTGGCTGGCTATCGGGGGACGCGGAACCTTAATGGGCGCTGTTGTCGGGGTGCTTATCATCAACTGGCTCTCCAATCTTTTATCCGAACGCTACCCGGATGCATGGCAGCTTTTTATCGGGACGGTTATCGTGCTGGTCGTATTATTCCTCCCCAATGGAATTTACGGCTCCTTGGAAGCGCGGTTGAATCAGAAAACGTTATCAAAAAGGGCTAGCGTTTCGCAGTTGGAAAGGGGGATGCAGCGTGGCGAAGATTTTGGAAACAAGCGGTCTTACCGTTGAATTTAACGGGTTCAAGGCCGTATCCGACTTGAATTTTTCTTTGGACGAAGGGGAACTGCGCGTCATATTGGGTCCCAATGGAGCGGGAAAGACCACCCTGATGGATCTCATTACGGGAAAAACCAAACCGACAGCCGGATCGATCCGTTTCAAAAACCAGGAAATCACGGGAATGGAGCCCTATGAGATTTCCAAGCTTGGCGTCGGACGCAAGTTCCAGGGCCCGAATCTTTTTGACAATCTGACGGTCAATGAAAATATCGAGGTGGCTTTTAAAGGCTTTCATCAGGTGTTCAAAGCGTTATTTTACAAGAAAAATCATGAAATTAAAGAAAAGATGCAGGACATTCTTGAAAAAATCAATCTCAAAGAAAAGCAGTACGACATCGCCGTAAACCTGTCCCACGGCGAGCGGCAGTGGCTGGAAATGGGCATGCTGCTTGCGCAAAATCCGGAACTTATTATTCTTGACGAACCGACTGCCGGTATGACCGCGGATGAAACCTATAAAACGGGAGAATTGATTGAAACCCTGTTTAAAAATCATTCGGTCATTGTCGTGGAGCATGACATGGCGTTTGTGCGGCAGGTCGCCCGAAAGGTCACCGTTCTTCACCAGGGAAAGTTTCTTGCGGAAGGAAGTCTGGCTGAAATCGAACAAAATTCGAAGGTTCAAGAGGTTTATTTGAGGGAGGGTACGCATGCTTAAAGTCAGCTCTCTTCATGTTGCCTACGGTAAAAGCCGCATCGTCAACGGCGTCGATATCGATGTCAAAGCAGGCGACAGGGTTTGTTTGATGGGACGCAACGGTGTTGGAAAGACGACCCTGCTCAAAAGCTTCATGGGTGTTCTGCCTTCAAGGCAGGGAAGCATTTCGCTGGACGGCCAGGAGATTACCCGCAAAAAAGTGAATGAGCGCTCCCGCATGGGGCTGGCATATGTCCCGCAAGGACGCGAGATCATCCCGATGCTTACCGTCCAGGAAAATCTGGAATTGGGCGCGATGGCGCATAATCCGAAAGAGACGAAGCAGCGAATGGAAGAGGTTCTGGGGTATTTCCCAGCCCTGAAGGAGCATTTGCCGCGAAAAGGGGGGGTGCTTTCGGGCGGTCAGCAGCAGCAGTTGGCGATCGCAAGAGCTTTAATGTCCAAACCGAAAATTCTTTTTCTCGATGAACCGTCTGAAGGCATTCAACCGAATTTAGTAGCGGAAATTGCCCAGATCCTGAATAAAATTCACAAGGAAAAATCGTTGGCGGTGTTTATTGTCGAACAAAATCTTGATTTTGCCTTTAAGGTGGCGCAGCGGTTTTACATTATGGAAAAGGGTCAGATCGTGCATTCGGGCAGCTCCTTGGAAGCTGGTGCAGACTCCATCAAAAAATATTTGACCATCTAAAAAGGGGTGCTGCCATGTCTCCCGCGGAGTCGGCTCAACAAGCAGGAATTTCATTTATTAAAGCCGTTTTGAGAGGCATTTCCCAAGTTATCCTGATTGAAAATGCATTGACCGGTTTGGCAGCGCTGATCGGAATCTTCTCGGCGTCATACGGCTTGGGGATCGTTGCGGCGCTGTCCTCAATAATCGGAACTGCCGTCGGACGATGCTGCGGGGCCGAGAGGAAGGTTGTCGATCAGGGGCTGTTCGGCTATAACGCCGTGCTGACGGGCATCGCCATCGCGCTTTTTTTGGATGGACCGGGAAAATGGATCGTCGCTCCGGCAGCGGCTTTCTTGTCGGCGATATTTGCGGCTTCAATGATGAATTGGCTTGGACGAATTCAACTCCCGGTTTTCACCTTTCCGTTTATCGTCCTGACATGGGTCATTTTGCTTGCCGCCTATCGAATGGATTTTATCGCATTAAATCCTGTTTTAAATCCGCAGAACGTTTCGGATATCCATCAGAGTCTCACGGACATCCCCGATATTCTGCAGGGTGTTGTTCACGGTGTGGGCCAGGTATTTATCATGGACGATTTCATAGCAGGGCTCATCATTCTCTCGGGTGTTTTTCTGGCCGGAATCAGACCCGGCATCTCTGCCGTTCTCGGATCGGCCGCGGCTTGGTTGACCGCATATCTGCTGGGAGCGGAGAGCTCATGGATCGACCAGGGCCTGTACGGGTATAACGCGGTTCTGACCATGCTGGCGTTATCATGGACTTTTCCATCAGAGCGCGGACGCCGCTTTAGTTATTTGGCCGGGTTGGCTGCAGCAGCCTCCTCGGTGCCGGTTACGTCGGGCATCAGCGTGTTTCTGGCGCCTTACGGTTTGCCGGCCTTTACAATGCCTTTCACCTTAACCGCTTGGATTTCCCTGAGTGCAAGACAATGGTTTCAAAAAGCCGGATCAAGTTGAGGGGGTGGTCTATGGATTGACTGGGCGAATTTGAAATGTGCGTTCATGTTTTCTGCAATTTTAAAAAAATTAATTATTTGAGAGGAGCAATCTTCAATGAGACATGGAGATATTTCAAGCAGTAACGATACAGTAGGAGTGGCGGTTGTCAATTACAAAATGCCGCGGCTGCATACCAAGGCGGAAGTATTGGAAAATGCCCAAAAAATCGCCGACATGATCGTGGGCATGAAGATGGGCTTGCCGGGCATGGATTTGGTTGTATTTCCCGAGTACAGCACGCAAGGAATCATGTATGACACCAAAGAAATGTTTGAAACGGCATCGGTCATTCCGGGTGAGGAAACGGAAATTTTCGGCGCAGCCTGCAGAAAGGCGAATACGTGGGGTGTTTTTTCGTTGACCGGCGAACGCCACGAGGAACATCCGAGAAAGGCTCCGTATAATACCCTCGTCCTGATCAACAACAAAGGCGAGATTGTGCAGAAATACAGAAAAATTCTGCCGTGGGTGCCGATTGAAGGCTGGTATCCCGGTGACCAGACATATGTCACAACCGGTCCGAAAGGATTGAAAATCAGCCTGATCATTTGCGACGACGGCAACTATCCGGAAATTTGGCGCGACTGTGCCATGAAGGGCGCGGAGCTGATCGTCCGCCCGCAGGGATACATGTATCCGGCCAAAGATCAGCAGGTCATGATGGCCAAGACAATGGCATGGGCCAACAACAGCTATGTGGCCGTGGCGAACGCGACCGGTTTCGACGGGGTTTATTCATACTTCGGTCACTCCGCGATCATCGGCTTTGACGGAAGAACTTTGGGCGAATGCGGCGAGGAGGAGTACGGCATCCAGTATGCGGAGCTTTCCCTTTCGCAAATTCGCGATTTCCGGAAAAACGCTCAGTCCCAAAATCATTTGTTCAAGCTTCTGCATAGGGGTTATACGGGAATCCTCAATTCCGGCGATGGCGACAAGGGGGTTGCCGAGTGCCCGTTTGAGTTTTACCGCACTTGGGTCATGGATGCCGAAAAGGCCCGCGAACAAGCGGAGCAAATCACGAGATCGACGATCGGCACAGCGGAGTGCCCGATCGAGGGAATTCCGAACGAGGGCAAGGAAATGGAAGGCAGCAAGAAATAATAAACGGCTTGAAGGTTGAATGAAATTGTGTTTAGGTAAGGGGTCAGGTTGAAGGGAGTCTGTCCGATGATGTTATGGAGGAAAAAGGGAATGAGTATGAATAGTTTAAGCTTATGCTCCCGATGCAGTTTTCTTCGAAAACTTGTACACCTTTAAAACCGGGAATTATCCGAAAAAGTCCAATCAAAATTCCTGGTTTTAAGAGCGGAGAAGTGCCATCCCTTTTTCCGGAATAACCACTAAATCGAATAAATTCACGAACTGTACTCTTTGTGCAGACTCCCGGCATCTTGATCTGACTCCTTATCTTAAATTGTGGAGGTGACCGGATTGCCATTTATCAACGACAAGCTCGAGTATCTGGCCAAACAAGCTGCAAGCCATGCCCCGATTGAAGATGCAGCTGCAGACAGGCCGGACGACAAAAAATTCAAGACCCGGTTTGTTTTTCGGGTGGATGAGGTCATGGCAAGGATGCGCAGCCGGATATACGGACAGGACAAAGCGCTGGAATCCATTGAAAATATGCTGAAAATTGTGCGGGCGGACATTTCCGATCCGGACAAACCTTTATTCGTTTCGCTGTTTATGGGACCGACCGGGGTTGGAAAAACGGAGATCGTCAGAGTGCTGTCGGAAGCGATATACGGCCATCGCGACAATTTTTGCCGGGTTGACATGAATACGTTGTCTCTTGACCATTATGCCGCGGCGATTACCGGATCGCCGCCGGGCTATGTGGGGAGCCGGGAAGGCTCCACCATATTGGACAAAGAAAAAATAGAAGGATCATTCAGCAGGCCGGGCATTATTTTGTTTGATGAAATCGAAAAAGCCAGCCCGCAGGTGATCCAGACTTTATTGAATATTTTCGATAATGGCAAAATGGCGATTGCTTCCGGCGAGGAGACGATCGATTTTCGCAATTGTTTGATATTTATGACCAGCAATTTGGGGGCCAAAGAAGTATACGACTATCTGGACCGCGGAATTTTCTTCCATATTCGGCACTTCTTCACCTTGTTCCGTTCCGGTGAATACGATTCGGTGCTGGACCAAATCACCAAAAAAAATCTTGAAAAAACATTCAAACCGGAATTTATCAACCGGATTGATGAAATTATCACGTTCAACCGTTTGGAGAAAAATAATTTGACGGAAATCATCGACGCCTATCTTGGACAGATCAATAAACGCCTGGAGAAGCACAATTGCTCTCTGCAATTGGATGCCGGCGCCAAACAATTTGTTTTGGATAAAGGGTTCGATGTCAGGTACGGAGCACGGGCGCTGAAAAGAGCACTGCGGCAATATGTGGAGCTGCCGCTGTCCGATCATTTGATCCGGTCGGGAGGAACCGGACAGCCCTATCAATATGTGGGCTATGTCGAGAACAACCGGATCCGCATCGTTCAGACAACGGCATAGAATCGGAACAGGCGGAAAATTAAGGAGGCAAGTTTTTGCCGGTACGGCCCAAGGCCAATCCTGCAGGGGACCTATGCCTCCGTTTGATTTTCGGCGGCGCGGGATATTCCGTTAATTCGTTACCGTGTCATACGGCCAGTCTTTCATTCCTGTTTCAGTATTGATAATGCTTTTGAAGCCCTGGCTCCACATAATTTCACTTGCCGCTTTCGAGCGGTTGCCGCTGCGGCAGATAACGATATATTCCTGCTTCGGATCAAGCTTTTGCAGGGCAGCCTTCGGATCGGCCTGAATGTCCTGCAGCGGAACAAGGATGGCGTTCGGAATATGCCCGGCCGCATACTCCTCCGGAGTGCGGACATCGATCACGGCAGCGCCTTGGTCGATTTTTTGTTTGGCGTCTTTCAGGCTGACGGTCGGATAGGATTTTTCAGTGGAGCAGCCGGCCAGAATGAACAGGAACAGTACGGTAAACAGCAGTGTTTTTTTCATCCCCAAATACCCCCATGTGTATGTCTTTCAGCATTACTATAACATAGTTCACCATTTTTCGCACCGCCATTTTCATCCACCGGCAATTTTATTCATAAAAAATACATCATTTGGAAATCATAATTTTGTTGCCTTCGCGACAATGAAGCCGAAAGGAGGGGGCTGCCATCGGTCTGTGGAATCTGAAGCAGGAAGCCTCGGGCATCATCGCGCGCGGAAATGCCGGAGTCGGTCGCAGCACGAAAAAACTGCTGCGCGCCATAGCTCCCAGACAGATTGCGGTGATTCATCATCAGGACATTGATGAAATGGGCGCCGCCGGCCTGATCGAGGCGAAAGTCAAAGCGGTGGTCAACGCGGCTCCCACGATGAGCGGGAAATACCCGGTAAACGGGCCCCTTTTTCTGCTGAATGCGGGTATCCCGGTATGTGAAATTGCCGAGGAATATTTCGCTTTTTTTGCTGACGGCCGGGAGGTTGTCATTGAAGAGAATTTCATCCTGCATCAAGGCTTCCGGATTCCGTATACGCTGTTCACGAGGGAACGCTGGGAGCAATTGAACGTGTTGGCGGGGCGGAATTTGGGATCTCGGCTCAGCGAATTTATCGACAATACGCTTCATTATGCCCGCAAAGAAAAAGATTTCGTGATTCACCCGCTGGCGGTTCCGCTTTTGCGTACGGCCATCCAAGGCCGGCATGTGGTCGTGGTGGTGCGCGGGAGCGGGTATAAAGCGGATCTGCGGGCATTGAAGGATTATATTGAGGATTACCGCCCGGTGCTGATCGGGGTCGACGGCGGCGCCGATGCGCTGTTGGAATCCGGGTATACCCCCGATCTGATTGTCGGCGACATGGACAGCATATCTGACGCGGCTTTGTTGTGCGGCTCGGAAATTTTGGTGCACGCCTATCCTGACGGACGGGCTCCGGGAATCGGCAGAATCGAAAGCCTGGGCCTGCAGGCCCAATGTATTCCGGCGCCCGGAACCAGCGAGGATATCGCTCTGCTCGTCGCCTTTGAAAAGAATGCGGAATTGATTGTATCCTTGGGGACGCATACCCATATGATCGATTTTTTGGAAAAAGGACGCAAAGGAATGGCCAGCACCATGCTGGTCAGAATGAAAATCGGCTCCAAGCTGGTAGATGCCAAAGGGGTATCCAAGTTGTATCATCGTCCGGTCAAATGGAGGAGCATGTGGATCGTGCCATTGGCGGGTTTTTTTCCGCTGGCCACGCTGGCGCTGATTCATCCCGGTTTCCGCCATTTCTTCTCGGTGATGTGGACGTATGTGAAATTCAGAATATGGTCATGAATTGAGTGAGGATCATGCTGACAAGCAAATATCATATCGCTTCGCTGATTGCCATTTTCATCGCGCTCGGCATTGGCATTCTGCTTGGCGGAACGCTGGGCCAGCAGTGGATGCATGAAACGGAGCAGAATCTTGTGAAAATATTGGTGGAAAAGTATGACCGCCAGGTATCGCAAAATCAGCTGCTGCAAAAGCAGATCGTTTCCCTGCAGATGATGAACCAGTCCGAGCCCATTCTGGAGAATAAGAAAATTGTCTGGATTCGTCCCTCGTCGGTGAAAAATGAGATGCTGCAGATCATCATGAAATCGGCGGGCGCCGACTGGTCGGAGCAAAATGCGGAGAAGCTCCAGGCTTATTGGAATGCAGGGGAGGCGGATACGCTGCAGGTTTTCTGGTCAACGGAAACCGGCGGCGTGCCGCCGCCCGACATCATCGTCATCTCCGATCCGAAGGCCGCAAAGTATGCAGCCCGGTGGTACGGCAATGATGGCGGCTCGGCGCAGGTAAGCGGCAGCGTTCCGAAGGTGATTGACATGAGCGCGTACAAGCTTGAATTGACCGAACCGAAGCAGATCGTCGATTTCATTTTGTACTTGAAAAAAATTATTCGGGAGGAATCGCATGAAGCCTTCAGTTACTATCATTATACCGGCGTGGAATGAGGAAGCGCTGCTGCCCGTCACTCTGTCCGCGCTGTATAAGCCGCACGTCCGCCGGCTGTGGGATGAATTGCTGGTGATTGACGACGGAAGCGGCGACCGCACTTACTTCCAAGCGCAGCGCTTTGCCGACCGGGTTATCCGGCACGGCCGGAATTTGGGCAAGGGAGCCTCTTTGGACAACGGGTGGAGGGAGGCGAAGGGCGAGATTCTCGTGTTCTTGGATGCGGATCTCGGAGAAACGGCTGAACGGGTCGGCGAGCTGATTCGTCCCGTCAGGGATGATGGGTATGACATGAGCATAGCGAGGCTGCCGTCTCCAAGGCGCAAAGGCGGCTTCGGTCTGGTGCGGGGCTTGGCTGCCCGGGGGATTTACCTGCTGAGCGGATACCGGACGCATGCGCCATTGTCCGGCCAGCGCGCGCTCCGGCGGGAGGTTTTGGAGAAGATCGGCGGGCTGTCAAGGGGATTCGGCGTCGAGGTCGGTCTGACCATCGATGCGGCACGCTCGGGTTTTGCCATTTGCGAGATTGCCGTCGGTTTCAGGCACCGGGAAACCGGCCGCGATTGGAGCGGGTTCCTGCACCGCGGCAAACAGTTTGTTTCCGTCGGCAGAACGCTGGTGCACAAATGGAGACATCCGGTATGCTGATCTCCGGTCTGCTGTTTTTCGGCATATTTTTGTCCATAGCGGTCATCGCCCTTCCGCTGAGCATCCGCTTTCTTGCCGAACACGGCATGACGGAGGCCAACTATAAGCAAGCGAGGATCCCCAAGGCAACCGGCATTTATTTGTTGTTTTTGACGCTTTTCTATATGTGGCTCAGCCGCATCTGGCTGGAGCTGGAGCTGTCGCTGCCGTTTTCGGCATTTGCGGGTGCCGGATCAAACGCGCAAAAGTGGACATATGCGTATATCTCGTCGCTGACAATTGTTTTTGCGCTTGGTTGGATGGATGACTCAATTGGGGACAAAACCGTCAAAGGCTTCAAAGGGCATCTGCGCAAATGGAGGTTGGAAAAAAGCGTTTCGACCGGTTTGCTGAAGGCCGCGGGTACAGCTCTGACGGCCTGCTGGATATCGATCGAATTGGGGGGCGGCCTGCTGGCCGGGCTGCTGCATTTCGGCCTGATTGCGTTGGCGGCCAATGCGGTCAATTTGCTGGATCTTCGTCCGGGGCGGGCGATCAAGAGCTTTTGGGCCGCAGCCGTGCTGATTTTTGCGGCAGGCGAGCCTTTTGCTGCAGCAGCGTGGCTGTTTCCGCTGCTTGTCGGCACGCTGCTTTTACTGCCGGATGACCTCGGGGGCAGAGCCATGCTAGGGGACACGGGTGCTAATTTACTCGGCTTTGCTCTGGGCACGGCGGCAGCGGCATCTGCTCCCTGGTGGTTCCAGACAGGGATGCTCGCAGGATTGATCGCGATTCATTGGGTCGCCGAACGCGGCTCCGTCACCCGCATCATTGAAAACAGCAGGCTGCTGAACTGGCTGGATAAATTGGGTCGGGTATAGTTTCCAGGCGGCGGGTCGAAACCAACCGATTTGAGCGGGTCAGCTTCCAGCTGTCGGTCGTACAGTTCGGCTTCCCGGAAAACTGCGACAACTCGCAGAATATAGGCTCTATTGCAGACATTCCCTGACAACCTCACAAAATTTCATTTCATTTTTTATTTCTTTTTTCCTTGAACCGCGGAGCGACATAATTTCTTTTTCTGTCCCGATAAAAAATCCATCCTCCTACAAAGAAAACGCCGATTAGGAAAAACAGTATTCCCAACAGAAATTTCCCCCAGGGCATAACCGGCGGGCCGAACGATTCGAATACGGCGTCTTTCATCAAAATAAAACCGTATGCGGCGACAATTCCCGGCACAACCAGGAGCACGACGGCGATGAATCGGTACAAAATTTGCAGCATTGCGGCATATCTCCTTCTCTGGCAGCTATCGTTGCGATGCAAACCTATTATACTTTTTCTTTCATTCAATTTGAAGTCGGGTTACAATGAGGTTACGTTTGTACGTGTTATTGCGAGGAGGATACATATGGCGAAACATTACGATATCGTTGTGCTCGGCGGCGGCACCGGCGGCTACGTCGCGGCGATCCGCGCGGCGCAGCTGGGGAAGACCGTGGCCATCGTGGAGCAGGACAAGCTCGGCGGCACCTGTCTGCACAAGGGCTGCATTCCCAGCAAGGCTTTGCTGCGCAGCGCGGAAGTCTATCATACGATGAACAGCGGGATGGAGTACGGGATCGAAGTGTCCGGAACGCAGCTTAAATTTTCCAGAGTCCAAGAAAGAAAACAGTCGGTTGTCGATCAGCTGCATAAAGGCATTGAATATTTGATGAAAAAAAATAAAATCGATGTGGTGAAAGGAATCGGGAGGA
Source organism: Ferviditalea candida (assembly GCF_035282765.1). Lineage (GTDB taxonomy): Bacteria > Bacillota > Bacilli > Paenibacillales > KCTC-25726 > Ferviditalea > Ferviditalea candida. The sequence goes on from NZ_JAYJLD010000037.1 coordinate 27,953, forward strand.
TTATCGGCCCCTCGATATTCTCGCCGAAGAGCGGAGCGGTGGCGGTTGAGCTCCCGGACGGGGAAGTGGAGACGCTTGTCCCCGAAAATTTGATCATTGCGACGGGGTCAAGGCCGAAATCGCTTCCGGGGCTCGCCATTGACGGAACCAGAGTGATGACCAGCGATGAAGCTCTGTCGATGGAGGAGCTTCCCCGGTCGATCATCATCGTCGGCGGAGGTGTTATCGGCGTGGAATGGGCTTCCATGCTGAGCGATTTCGGCGTTGAGGTGACGATTGTTGAATACGAGCCCCGTCTGATTCCCTTGGAGGATGAAGAGATTTCCCGGGAGCTCGAAAGGCTGTTCAAGAAGCGGAAGGTAAAGGTGCTTACCGGTGCCAGGCTGCTTGCGGAAACCGTGAAGCCGGATGAAACGGGAGTTTCCCTTGAGCTCGAACACAAAGGGCAGACGGTGCGGCTTCAGGCTGAGCGGATGCTTGTATCCGTCGGCAGACAGGCGAATGTGGAGGGCATCGGCCTGGAGAATACCGATGTCAAGGTGGAGCGCGGCGTGATCAAGGTCAACGAATTCATGCAGACCAGCGAAGCGCATATTTATGCCATCGGGGATGTCAACGGGGGGCTGCAGCTGGCCCATGCGGCTAGCCACGAAGGGATTGCCGCCGTGGAGCATATCGCCGGCATGCAAGTGCATCCCTATGAGCCGCACCGGGTGGCAAGATGCATCTATACCCGCACCGAGGTCGCCAGCGTCGGGTGGACGGAGCGGCAGGCCAAAGACAAGGGCTTTGAGGTGAAGGTCGGCAAGTTCAATTTTCGGGCAATCGGCAAAGCGCTGGTGTACGGGGAAGTCGACGGATTTGTGAAGGTGGTGGTCGACAAGCTTACGGATGATATTCTCGGCGTCCACATCATCGGTCCGCACGCGACCGATTACATATCGGAAGCCGCCCTCGCCCAGCTTCTGAATGCGGCTCCCTGGGAGGTCGGCCGGACGATCCATCCCCATCCGACGCTTTCCGAGGCGCTCGGCGAAGCGATGCTTGCCGTGGACGGACAGGCCATCGGCATGTGATTCTTTATGATATTTTGAATTTTCAGGGTGGGTCTTTTCATTTCGGAACAAAAAGAGGTATAATACGTTTAAAGTCAAGTATTAGTACCAGGTTATAAAATTTGCTCTCAATCCATTGACACCATAAATTTTTGCGTGAAGGAGGCAGTTCCATTGATCAACGAGGCTCCTGTCAATTCAGAAATGAAGCACAGCCGGCTGGGATTGACCGATCGGCAGGTGATCGATATGTACAGGATGATGCTGGCGGCACGAAAATTCGATGATCGGTGTTTGGTCCTGCAGCGTTCCGGCAAAATCGCTTTCCACGTGTCCGGTGTCGGACAGGAAACCGGCCAGGCGGCTGCCGCGTTCGCTTTTGACGGAAATCGGGATTTCTTCCTGCCGTATTATCGGGATTACGCGTTCGTGCTGTCCGTCGGCATGACGGTCAGGGACCTGATGCTGTCGGTCTTTGCCAAAGCGGAGGATCCAAGCAGCGGAGGACGGCAGATGCCCGGACACTTCGGACACCGCAAGCTGAGGATCGTCAGCGGCTCCAGCCCGGTGGCGACGCAGATTCCGCAGGCCGCGGGCATTGCCTATGCGGGGAAACTGAGAAATGAGCAGTTTTGCACATATGTCTCTTTTGGCGAAGGCTCCAGCAACCAGGGTGATTTTCATGAGGGATGCAATTTTGCCGGTGTACATAAGCTGCCCGTCATTTTCTTTTGTGAAAACAACCAATACGCCATTTCAACTCCCTACAGCAAGCAGATCGGTGAGGCGCGGATCGCCGACCGGGCGATCGGCTACGGGTTTCCGGGAATCCGCGTGGACGGCAATGATGCGCTGGAGGTTTACCGGGTCGTGAAAGAGGCCCGAGAGAGGGCGATGCGGGGAGAAGGACCGACGCTGATTGAAGCGATGATGTACCGCATTCCTCCCCATTCCACGGCTGATGACGATATGCTCTATCGCACGAAGGAAGAAGTGCAGGAGAATATGCAGAAGGACGGAATTGCCCGTCTGAAGCAGTATCTGATCGACTGCGGCCTGTGGGACGAACAGCAGGATCAGGAATTGGTCTTGGAAATCACCAGAATGATCAATGAAGAGACGGCATATGCCGAGAAAGCGCCTTATCCGGCGCCTGAAGACACTCTGAAGCATGTTTATGAGGAAGAAAGCGAGGCGTGAGTCTTGGCGGTCATCAAATATATCGAAGCGATTGTAAGTGCGATGCGGGAAGAAATGCGGCGCGACGATAATGTCTTCGTGCTTGGCGAAGATGTCGGCGTCCGCGGAGGGGTTCTGAACACCACCAAAGGGCTATACCAGGAGTTCGGCGAAATGCGCGTGATGGACACGCCGCTGGCGGAATCCGGCATCGTCGGGGTTGCGGTCGGCGCGGCGATGTACGGCCTCCGGCCGATAGCCGAAATGCAGTTTGCCGATTTCGTTTTTCCCGCAACCAACCAGATCATCAGCGAAGCGGCGAGGGTCCGCTACCGTTCGAACAACGACTGGCAGTGTCCGCTGGTTGTCCGTTTGCCGTACGGAGCGACGGGCGGCGGAGCCTTGTACCATTCCCAATGCCCGGAATCCGTATTTGTCGGCACGCCCGGGCTGAAGATCGTCGCCCCCTCGACACCGTACGATGCCAAAGGATTGCTGAAGGCGGCCATTCGGGACAATGATCCGGTGCTTTATTTCGAGCATAAAAAATGCTACTTGTCTCAGACGGGAGAAGTCCCCGACGGGGATTACATCGTGCCGATCGGCAAGGCGGACGTCAAACGGGAGGGGACGGACATCACCGTCATCACGTACGGACTGACCGTGCATTATGCTCTTCAAGCGGCGGAGGAGCTGCATAAGGAAGAAGGCATCAGCGCGCATATCCTTGATTTGCGCACCCTGCAGCCGCTGGACAAGGGAGCGATTCTGGAATCCGCAGCCCGCACGGGCAAGATCTTGATCGTTCACGAAGACAATAAAACCGGAGGCGTCGGCGGAGAGGTTGCAGCCATCATTGCCGAGGAGCTGCTGTTTGAGCTGGATGCCCCGATCATGCGGTTGTGTCCGCCCGACGTTCCCGCCGTGGGAATGAATCCCCCGATGGAAAAATTCTTTTTGCTGAATAAGGACAAGATTAAGGATGAGATGAGAAAGCTGGCGCTGTACTAGCGCCGAAACGGGTTAGGAGGTCCTTTATGAGAGTGACGAAAGCTGCCGGCACCGAGGTTACCGTGCCTCATCTGGCGGAAAGCCTGGTGTCTGCCACGATCGGCAAATGGATGAAAAAACCGGGGGATTACGTTGAGCAGTATGAGGTGCTCTGCGAATTGATCACGGAGAAGGTCAACGCGGAAATGCCTTCTCCCGTGGAAGGAGTTTTGAAGGAAATCCTTGCGGAGGAAGGGGAAACGGTGGAGGTCGGCGGGGTGATCTGCATCATCGAGGAGCCCGGCTCGGCGACGGAAGCAACCGGCCAAGCCGTACAGCACGAAGCCTCTTCCGCATATCGCCGGGGCTTCGAAGCGGCGGACGGGGATTCCTCCATGCGTCACCGCTATTCTCCCGCGGTTCAGCATTTGGCCAACGAATACCGGCTCGATCTGACGCAGATTGCCGGCACCGGCATGGGCGGCCGGATTACCCGGAAAGACGTGCGCGAATTCATTGAAGGACGGCAGCAGAGACGGCCGCCAGCGGTTGATCCTCAACAGGCGGACCATCAGGCTTCTCCCGGAAGGGAACCAGCGGATCGGCAATCCCCCGTCCGGAGGGAAGAGCCGCAGCGCCGGAAAGAGCCGCTTACGACCGAGAAAGTGCCTGTCCGCTCCACCGGACTTCACCTGTCGGAGACGCCGCGCATGCCGCTGATCGAGGTTGAGCCGATGCAGGATACCGGCAGGGGCGAGTATTTTATCGACGTCACGCCGATCCGCAACACAATCGCAACGCGGATGAGGCAAAGCGTGACGGAAATCCCCCATGCCTGGATGATGATCGAAGTGGATGTCACCAATCTGGTTCTGCTTCGAAACAAGCTGAAGGATGAATTCCGCAAGCAGGAAGGCATCAATCTGACCTATCTCGCCTTCATGCTGAAGGCGGTTGTCAATGCCATCAAGGATTATCCGATTCTTAATTCCGTGTGGGCCGTCGATAAAATCATCGTCAAAAAAGACATCAACATTTCGCTTGCCGTGGGAACGGAGGATTCCGTTATCACCCCGGTCATCAAAAAAGCCGACAGAATGAATATCGCCGGATTGGCAAGGGAAGTCGACGAGCTGTCCAGGAGGGCCAGAACAGGTAAGCTGAAATTGGATGAAGTGTTGGGAGGAACGATCACCGTCAACAATACGGGCTCCTTCGGATCAATTCTTTCCTATCCGATCATCAACTATCCACAGGCTGCCAACCTCTCGTTCGAGTCCATCGTCAAGCGGCCGGTCGTCATCAACGATATGATTGCGGTGCGCTCGATGGTCAATATTTGCCTGTCTTTGGATCACCGGATTCTCGACGGTTTGATCTGCGGCAGATTCCTGCAGCGGCTGAAGGAAAATCTCGAAGCCTTCGGACCGGATACCCAATTGTATTAATTTGTATGATGTGAACAAGTCAGGGCTTGAAGAACGAATCCACAACCCCAACAGCGGGCTGGGCATCGTTCTTCAAGCCCTGTTTGCATTGATTCAATCCAAATCCTTATCGGCCTGCTTCTCGCTGGAAATAATACGAAATACCTATTCGTGCGAACGCTCTGGAAGGATTCGTTCATTTTAGTATAGACAGCGGCTGACAAGAATCGTCCATATGTATGATATTACCAGAAATGGACATAGATTATGATAATGGTATAACAAGTTAATGAATCTCTCGATAGATGAAAAAGGCAAAGCCGGTGAAAGCCGGTGACGCAAAGCTACAGGGGCTAATGTGCACAGTATGTACTATGCCAGCCAGTTGCCAAAAGAGAGATAGGGAACCTGTTGCCCCATCTTTCTCGGATGGGGTATTTCTGTATTTGGAGGTGGTAAGTTAAAACAATTTTACTATGTTTTGATGTTTATAAATAAAAGGAGGAATCAAAAATGTATAAATTTAACGTAAAAAAGGAATTCATCATTATTCTTGTCCTGATTTTAACCTTCATGTCCTTTCCCGTAAATTTTGTCGGTGCCGAGGCTAGTACCCAGAGTTCCATTGTCATCGAGTATAAGCCGGTAAAAGCGATTCATGCCTCAACGAACATACACAGCCTTGCCGTACTGGAAGATGGAACGATTCAAGCATGGGGAAATAATTGGTCCGGTCAGTTGGGCGATTACACCATGACGAATGGCGGTTATCCAGCCGACTCGCTTTTGTCATCGATATTTATTTTGACGAAGCGACTTACGGCCATTTTTCCAATGATTTTAAAGAAGGAGATTCGGTAGATATCGCTACAGGCAACTTTGCCTACGATCATACTGATCTGAGCATTGCCGGACGCGGTCTGCCGCTTGAATTTTCGCGCTATTACAATAATCGCAGTTACCTCGAGAGTTCTTTGGGCAGGGGCTGGTCCCATACTTATAACAGTTACTTGGAGATTAAACCGGACTCGGTGTATGTGGTTTATCCGGACGGAAAAAAAGCTCCGTATAAAAAGACGCTAACCGGATATCAGGCTTTGGAAGGTTTTTATGAACAATTAATTCAGGAACAAGACGGTTCCTATACCTTGATTTTTAAGGACCAGACCAAGTTCAAGTACAGTGCCTCGGGCAAGCTACTCGCATTAACCGACAGAAACGGAAACCAACTAACCTTGAGTAAGCGTCAAACCAAACCCACCTGTGAAGCTGGTTTGGCTCATGAGATAATCTTCCTCAGAATAGATGTGAGGAGGATTTTTTTATGACGCAAGAGGA
>NZ_JAYJLD010000038.1 GCF_035282765.1 Ferviditalea candida
ATCTGGCCCTAACTCAAATTATTCGTTCCAAGCAGAAATCGGCCCATCCGGATGCGGATTCGCTTGCTTCTTAAACGTGAAAACTTCTCACTGTCCAGTCGTATATAAAGTATATTCTAAATCCATTCAGTTGTTTGATTTCTTTATAGCCCATAAAAGCAATTGGTATTGTACCCTGTTCAAAAGATTTGGGACGAATTATTCTTCATTTCGTCACTTCACGATTGTTTCCGTTGGTTCAATCTCTTATAGGACAGACCCTGTCTTTCGATGGAAATGAACCATTGATTTAAAAGCAACTCACCGGGATTGATCGTTCGACCTTCGAATATACGTTCTATCTTTTTCTTTGAAGGCTGTAAATTATAGATAACTGATTCTCCTTTGCCGTAATCAATGGTCATCCACCTATGGCCACCATCTTCAAGCTGCCCCAAGTAATAAGCTCTTTCAAGGGATCGCCAATACGTTCCACTATCCAAGTCCACAAAAAACATATAGTCGAACGAACTCGAATAGGGGGACCAGGTTTCGGCCCGTTCAAAATTATTCAACTTCTCCATGAATACCGCTGTGAGAGTTCTCGTCTGTCCGGATACTACGTTTACAGCTTTGTAGGTTGCATTTATCCTTTGTTCGTTGATCGGTTTCTTTTTATCAATTTGGTAGTATTGGATAATTGCGGTTTGTTTCTTCGGAATCCAGCCGACCAATTCAACATGGATATCACCTTCCGTTTCAAAACGTTGACTGATCTTTCCGGACCGGTCTATGAACACCAAGCCTTGCGGACCTAGTATGTCGCTTTCTCCTCCGGACATTCGATGTTCGTCTCCATCCTCAAAAGCATAATGCTGGGCGGAGAATTGATTGTCCGGACTCCAATGTATGGCCAATCTGTGGTTGCCTGTTTCTTTTAATTCTGACAGGAGGCGTCCCTGTAAATCGTACAACTTTCCTCCATGCCAAAATCGCTCCCCGTCCGGTGACCGGAAAATCGAATACATCGGCCAAGAGCTGGGAAACCGATTCTCTGCTGTTAAAAAACTTTGCTGCTTTAAATCGAAGACATGTAATTTCCCTTGGGAAAAGGTGGGGAGAACCAGTTTTTCTTTACTGTTGGTTAGCCAACCGGGCGTAAAAAAATCAGGAGAAGGATTTTCCGGCTGCCGTGTGAACAGCACTGTCTTCTCGCCTGTATAAATATTCATTTTTTCAATGTTATAGGAAGTATCTGTGCCTGCCATACCATGAACAGCTGTATATAGGATGTTTTCCTCATCCAGGAAACCATATGAATTGGTTACTGAATCCGATGTATATGAATCGTCTGTTCGACCATGCATGAGCATGAAAGTTCGCACTTCTTTCGATTCTGGTCTGACAAGAAGCAAATCTTTGCGGTACCATCTTTCCTCCCCATTAGCTTCAGTTCTCCTTACAACGTGGACAATGGCATCCTTTCGCGGAGTGGAGAAGGATTGCATGACGTAGGCGTCTCCAGCATCGACGAACTCGATTTGAAAACCATTGGACGATTCCTTGACACTTGATTTCAGGGGTTTTTCAGCCAAAGTAATGGTTTTGGAAATAGAGGGATTAGTTGTGTTCGGTTCTATAACCGGGATAAGGCTTGATATCTCTGTAGGTTGTACTTGTATCGGGTTCAGACTTTCTTTATCGGTGACGACTGGCTGTTTCTTGGGCTCCTCTTTGCATGCCGAAAGGATTGCAACTACTAAAATCGTTAGGAACAGAGAACTTGCGTACTTCCAGATCATTCTAGATCACCACCTCCAGTTTTGTTGAGAATTCGTGGAACTTTTTTATTTGCCGCCAAATCCTTTTCCAATCACCGTTCTTTTATCCAAATCAACAAAAACTCTACAAGATTTCCGAAGAATCGGTTTCGGTATGATATCGCCGGCACCGTCACTTTCTTTACAATTGAATCCTTGGGGCTTACTGGAATTAAATTTTTTTCTTCATCCGTAAGGCTATTGAATGCGACCATTTCAATCGGCAAATTATTTTTGACGTTTATTTATGCTTTGAGGTTAAGTTTCCCGATGGTCTTGTCTGACCATTTGAAAATACTTGGGGTCATCGTCATATACAAGTGTATGAATGAAAACGTCATTTCCGGAACGTTCGTGAGTGTACGGATTGAAAAAAAGTCGGCAGGATCCAAAGGATCATCGCACAAATTGGAGTGATGATTCCAAGGCGTTCAGCCATTTTTATTTTAATGAAACAGGACCAGAGATTTGTGTTGATTGTCATTGAAAATTTAAAGGCAATGATCAACAAACATTGTATCATTGCCTTATTCATTCTTCATCAGGATCTATTCCCCGGAAAATATGATGAGAAGTTCCCGTATCTGCAAAATAACAAGCGTCAACGTGGACCTCATGGAGCTGTTCGTCAACTTTATAAACTATAACCACATTCCCAATCAATGCCCAATAATAGCCGTTAAATTCAAAGCCTGCGAAATCAGAGACACCATCAGTTTTAGACGAGGGATGATAATGGCTTTCGACCGACGAAACACGGTCATTGGGTTTACTTTGTATTCATGCATACGCGCAAGTGTCACTCTAGCATATGTTGTCCATAAGACCTTGTAAGCACCACTTTCCATTATCAACCTTGGTTAACAGCTTTGCAAATTCTTCCTCGCTATCGCTGTATGTGGATATCCCTGCTTTCCGATCCTTCTTGGTCTGGTGAAGTTGATAAAGTACACCTTCATCGTTAAAAATTTCTGAAGTCATTTTTTTCTTCTGTTCATCGGATAGACTGTCCTTCTTTTTGAGAGTGACGTATATTCAAAATTGTCCTCGATTAGCTGAACCAAAGTCCTCGAGTTCCACATATGGCTTATCCTTAAAGCACTTTTCCAATTGTTCTTTCGATAAAGACATAATTTTCACCCACCTTGAAAATATTAAACCATATTGATTGATAAAATAAGGCGAATCCCTAGAAATATCTGCGATCTGTTAGCTCTATGGTCTGTTAGCTGTGCAGCCAGCTTATGGTTGCTTACCTTTTCTTTTTCTTGGCCTTCAGCAAACGGTTGAAGGCCTGGACGTTCGCAGCAGAATGCGACGGCTCAGCCTTGGGGGAGCCTGCCTTGGGACCGTCCGTCTTGGGCTTGGGTTGCGCCTGCGGAGGCGGTGAAACTTGCTTTTCCTTTACAGGCACAGCACTCTCGGGAGCGGCATTATTCCGTCTTGGTGCAACTTCCCCCGGAACCGCATTCTGTCTTGGCTCAGCTTTCCCGGAAAACGCATATTTTCGCCCCGGCGCAACTTCCCCGGACATCTCCTTTTTCAAATCCGGCCCCACGCCCTTCTTCGCCTGAAGCTCGCCCAGCACCCTGCTTCTTGCTTCGGAAACCGCGGGAGCGGAACGGCGCGTGAACCAACGCTCCCTCCATCGCTGCACCAGAGCGGAGGAGAGCTGGACACGCCGCGCCGCGATATCCAGCGGCCAAAGAATCGCGGCAAGCATCAGCAGGAGGTCGCCGATCTGCTGCTCCTCCCATTTGCCGGGCAGCCCGCCGCCGAAAGCGCCAGACGGCTCCGAAATCAATTGTCCGCCGCCGGCTGCGGCCAGCTGCCGCAGGAAGGACTCGCCGTTTTGCCTGAGCCCGTATTCCGGAGAATAGGAAATCGAAAGACCCGCAGTTTCGTTGGCAACAATCCGCTCGCCTTGTTTTTCCACGACTTGAATCATATACGTCCCCGGCTCACCGGCGGCAAACTCGCCTTGCAGCTTGCCCGGCGCCACCGGCTTCAGCGGGATGATCTCCCGGTTCAGCTCCTGATTTAACACGATCGCTTCCATTTGCTGCGGAATGGACAGTCCCGGGGGCAGAGTGACGGAAATGCGGCCTTTCATTCCATCCAGCTCGGTGTCGGTCTCCCAGCCGCCTTGACCAACCTGCGGAAACGTCCAGGAAATGATTTGATTCCACAGCCGCCCGTTGTTTCCCCAGGTCGCCCAAAGGGGGGACCATTTCCCTTCCAAATCGGAGGTCCAAGCGACAGCGCGGCCCAATCCGTACTGCCAACGAGCCAGGTATGGATCCTTGTCGGCGCTCACCAGCACCTTCTCCGTGGTCACCTTGGCTGTCGTTGCCATGTAAGCATGGATCGGCGGGAGATCCCCTCGCAAATAAGACCAGTCGCCGCCGCCGAAGCGCTGCGGGATTTGCGGTTTTTCCACGATAAAGGTGCGGCTGGCCAACGCCGTTTCCTTGCTGAAGATTTTGGGAATGCTGCCGGGATCGTTGGCCATGTAGTAGCGGCCGCTGCCCATCCGGGCGATTTCCTCCAGCAGCAGCGTATCCGCGTCATTTCCGACAGCCACGGTCGATACCGTGATCTTCTCTTCCTTCATTTGCCCCAACAGACCCCCGTAATCGTCCTGACGTCCGGATCGTCCGTCGGTCAGCAGGATGACGTGCTTTCGTTGGGTTTTCATCAGCTTGATATTTTCATAAGCCATTTGCAGGGACGGAAAAATATCGGTTCCGCCGTCTGCATAGATGCTGCCGATGTGGCTTTGGATGTCATCCAGATTTTTGACCGATTGCGGTTCCACCACCAGGAACGGAAAGCTGTCAAAGCCGACCACCGCCAGCTCGTCCTGATCGTTGAGCATTTCGGTTGCGCGGATCGCCGCTTCTTTGGCCAGCTCCATTTTGTTCGGACCGCCCATTCCGGAAGACATGCTGCCGGACTTGTCAATGACGAGAACCAAGCCCAATGACGGCAGCTCCTCTTTCCCGCGCAGATCCATATAGACGGGCAGAGCCTCTTCAATCGGGGTTTTAAACCAGCCGCCCATCCCGAAGCTGTCCGGCCCCCCCGTCATCACAAGCCCGAGGCCGAGGTCGCGGACTGCGGCGCGCATTCGCTCCATATCGCGGTCGCTGACCTGCGTGGCCTGAAGATCGGCGAGAACGATGCCCGCGTATTGCTTGTAATCATCGAGCTCCTTCGGCAGCAGCGACGGGTTCAGCACGTCCACGGCAATCTCCCCCGCTTCCAACGCCCTCACAAGATTGCCCGCCGCTCCCGGATGCCCCTCGAGCACCAGCACCTTGGGCGTTCCATTCACTTGCGTAAAAGCATACGCCTGATTGTTCACCCGAATCGTGTCTTTGTCCGCCTTCAGCTCCACCCGATAGCGATGGAAGCCCTCCCGATCGGATTTCCCTTGAAAAACGAAGCGGTTTTGGCCCTTTTCGATTTGTACGGCCTGCTCGCTTATTTTTTCATTGCCCTCATATAAAATCAGCGTCCCGCGGGTTGCCGCCGTGCCTTCCACCGTCACCTTGATCGGGAATTCTTCGCCCAAAAAGAGGCGGTCCGGCACCTGGAGAGACGCCAGCACGGCTTCATCGCCTTCAGGCTGCTGAAGCGGCAGGGCATCGACGATGATTCCGCGCTCTTGAGCCAATTTGGCCTCAACCAGCGCGTCCCCGTGCGTCTGTAGGCCGTCGCTGATCAGAACAATCTTCCCCCGTGCTTGACTGGGAATCATCCCGGCTGCCAGACGAATGCCTTCGGCCAGGTTCGTCGCATGCGGCTGCACCAATGCTCCCAACGGGGTCAGTTCCGCTTGCCCGGAGATCGGCTGCTCCACGACGGCCTGCCGTCCGACGGAGACGATCCCGTATTGATCCTGCGGGGCTTTCCCCTTCAGAGCCTCCTGCAGAAAAGGAACCACCCTTGCATCCTCCTTCATGGAGGCCGAGCGGTCCACAACAAACACGACTATCTCACTGCGAACAGGAAACAACAGATGGGTACCCGCCAAGGCCAAAATCAGCAGAAGAAAAAACAGCGCACGAATGCCCACAATGATATAACGCTTCCATCCGACGACCCGCTGCTGTGTTCTCCACCAATGGACAAGCAGCCCCGTCGCGGGCAGCAGCAATAAAAGGTATAATGGTTCCGTCCAGTCAATACCCACGCCGATACACCGCCCATTCCGCAAACGCCGTCAACAAGGCCGCAAGGACCAACCAGACGGCCAGCTCCCTCAAGCCTTTCATTCCCTTCACTTGCATTCCCTGTAACTGTTGGCCTGCATCACCCTTTGGTTTCTCGTCTCCCTCATATACGGGCACCTGAAGCGTCTTGGGAGCAATGTCGGACTCCGCGGCCCTCATTTGCACCGCAAAATAACGCGTCAGTTCGTCCCTGCCGCGGGTTTCCCGCAAGGTGAAAAGCCCCGTCTGCTCGGGAACGGCGTAAAGATAGACGGAGCCCTGACCGTCCACTTGAATTTGCTTGCCGTCCGGCTGAATCAGCACACGCATCGCAGCTCCCGGAGTCAAGGGAAGGACAACCGTTTCTCCCGGATAGGCGGTCCCGATGGGAACGGACTGTGCCGGGGAAAGCCAGCTCAAGCTGTTCTGCATAAAAATGGGAAAGGCCGGGCGCAGCGGAAAATCGGACTGATGCAGATCAAAGCCCAAAATCACCGCTCTGCGCCCCTGCAGCGTCCCTGCCGAAATGACCGCTTGATCGCCCGAGGAGACCAGCGGCTCCATCCCGCTGATTGGCTTCCAAGCGACATGTTCGGCCACATGCACATCCTTCAGGTCCGCATAAGCCAAAAGCGGATGCTCCGGCTTGTTCGTCTCCAACGGGCGGGTCAGCTTTTGCGTTCCATAGGCTTCGAACCAGGAGGCCGATTCCGCCGGCGCCACCAGCAGCAAATTTCCCTTGGGCAACTGCTTCGGAACAACGCCGTCGAAAATCCACAAATCGACCTTGTCATCCAGTCGATCCGGCAATCGGTTCATCGTTTCCAGCTCCACCCGGTTCCCGTAAAGGAGAGCCTGGGTCAAAAAGCGGTTGCCCGCCGGCGAAACGAGGACGGCTCGGGCTTTGCCCGAGGCAAAGGGCACGCTCCAAGCCCGATTGTCTTCGGACAGGGCATCCTGCTTGATTTCCAGCTCGGCCTCATAGGCGGGACTTGAGGGCAGATCGGAAAAGCTCAAGGAAAAGCTGCCTTTGGCCGCGACTGTTAAATTCCCGACATCCAGCACCCGATGCTCCCGGTCGTAAATGACCGCGCGTCCTTTGCGCTCGGACAAGCCGTAGTTGTCGATCCGCAGCAGCCCCTCCATCCGTCCATCCCGAAGCTGCGTGACAAATGACCCGACCGCGAGATTATCCTGCGTCACTCCGGGCTGAATGTGCCGGAAAGCTTCGGGCTGCAGCGCGCTGAAGTCCGACTCCGCCATGCGGCCCCGGTCTCCGTCGCCAAACCACATGATTCCGCTGCCCGGCTCCGATGCGGCGATCGCCTTCGCCAAGGACAAGGCGGCCCGGCTGTCTCCCGTCCCAGCCCGGGGAACGATACCGTTCAGCGCTTGACGCAAGGCCGCCTGATCCCCGCTCTTCGAGACCAGTACTTTGGGCTCGCGGCCCATCTCCACCAGCGTCAAACGCTGATTGCTTCCCAGGTGCTCCACGACCTTGAGCGCAGCTTGCTTGGACAGCTCCAGACGGGTCTGCTGCCCTTCCCGGGCCAGCATGCTGCCCGAGGAATCGATGACCAGCACCGTATGAGCGGCGATGGCTCCCTCGACCGGAACCGCGGGCCGGAGAAGCGCGAGCAGAAGAAGGAGCGCGACGAGAAGCTGCAGGAACAGCAGCAGGTACCGCTCAAGCTTTTGCCACGGCCGATTCGCTTCCCGGTTTTGCAGTACCCGCTGCCAAAGCAGGATGCTCGCCACTGCTTGATCTTCATATTTTCGCTTGAGGATATAGAGGAGGATAATGGCCGGAAACATCCATAGAAAAGCCAAATTCCCAAACGCAAGCCACTGCATGAGACTCCTCCTTTCTACCGGATCAAGCCCATCGGGGCGAATGTTTTAAATACAATATCCTCTATGGGCAGCGAAGGATCCGCATCCACATAGACCATTCCGCGGCGGGCGGCAAATGCCTTCATGCTCGATTGGAAATCGGCCAAAGACTGCCGATAGTCCTTCAAAACGGGGGGGGACAGAGCGATCTCTTTCCCCGCTTGCGTCTCGCTGTCGATCAGCCGCAAATCGCCCTGAAGCTGCGGACGCCGCTCTTCCTCGGTCAGCATCTGCACCAAAATGACTTCCTGCTGTGATGCCTGAACAAAGGAAATACCCGCTTCATAGCCGTCCTCAAACAGAAAGTCCGAGAGTATGACCGACACGCCCGGCTTCCCGTGGATGGCTGCGCCGGAACGCAAGGCTCTGTTGATGCTGCCCGTTCCCCCGGGTCGCAGACCGTTCAGAAATTGGAACAGCGCATGCGACTTGCCCTTTCCCAATAGGAAAGGCTGGCGAGCCGTGACCCGATCCTCGAAAGCATACACCGACACACGGTCCAAATGCTGCAGGGACACGTATCCCAAAGCGGCGGCAAGCTGAACCGCCTGCGCGAATTTGCTCGGGCTCCCGTAGTTCATTGAGAGACTGCAGTCCAAATAAAGAGTGATGTGCAGCTCGCGCTCATCCAGGAACGTTTTGAGCAGGAGCTTGCCCAAGCGGGCGTAAGCGTTCCAATCCAGCTGACGCAGGTCATCGCCCGGATAATAGGAGCGAAAATCGGCGAACTCCAGCGAGCTTCCCAGGCTGCGGGAACGCCGTTTGCCCATGTGGGAGCCGCTCATCATCCGTCTGCTGACGACCTGCATCCGCTCCAGACGGCGCAAAAATGACGGATCCAGCAGGTAGCTCATTTCGCTTTTGCCCCGGCGGCGAGCAGCTCGCGGATAATCCCATCCGTTCGGATGCCGTTGGCCTCTCCTTCAAAATTCAAAAAAATTCGGTGCCGCAACGCTGGAACGGCCGCCGCCTCCACATCTTCATAAGAGATGTTCAAGCGACCGTCTATCATGGCGCGAACCTTGGCCGCCGCAATCATCGCCTGCACGCCCCTAGGTCCCGCCCCCGCCCGCACATACTGGCGGACCGGGTCGATCGCCTCCGGAGAAGGATGGGTCGCCAGCAGCAGCCTGACCGCATAGTTCAGCACCGGATCGGCGAACAGAATCTCCTGCGCAGCGTTCTGAATCTCTTGTATGATTCCTCCGTCGGCAACCTTGTCGACCCGATGCTCCCTCCGAACCGTCGTGCGCTGCACGATCTCGCGAAGCTCCGATTCCGTCGGAAACGGCACATCGATCTTCAGCATGAAACGGTCCAGCTGCGCTTCCGGAAGCGGATAAGTTCCCTCCTGCTCCAACGGGTTCTGCGTCGCCAGCACGAAGAACGGCTCCGGCAATTTCCGTGTGACGCCTCCTGCGGTAACCGTGTGCTCCTGCATCGCTTCCAATAAGGCGCTTTGCGTCTTCGGCGTGGCCCGGTTGATTTCGTCGGCCAACACCACATTGGCAAACACAGGTCCCTGCTGAAACCGAAATTGCTGACGCCCCTCTTCATCCGTCTGGAGGATGTTGGTCCCGGTAATATCTGCCGGCATCAAATCGGGCGTAAACTGGATACGCTGGAAGCTGAGCTCGAAAGCTTCCGACAAAGTGCGTACAAGCAGCGTTTTGCCCAAACCAGGGACCCCTTCAAGCAGTGCATGCCCTCCGCCGAACACCGCCCAAAGCATTTGTTCGATTACCTCGCGCTGACCGACCATGACTTTTCCGATTTCTTCCCGCACTTGAGCGATCACGGCCTGATACCTCTCCAACTGCTGCAAGCTTTCCATAGGGCGCAATAGGGCTCCTTTCTTATTAGGGTTCTTTCTTTCAACTAACGAAACAAATCATTTTCATTTGGACGGTAACATTGTGATGTCATCATTGATTTTGCAAATAAGGGAAATATCTTCCTCTATGGATCATCTTTTAGCACCAATTCTTATAATAAGGTAAAAATGTTCCCCCATTCCGCACAATCTTCCTCCACATTGAGCAAATCAGCCCGCCGATGCCATGAGAATCACATGGGATGTCTAAGGCTCTATATTCGTAAAATACTCCTTCACCACTTCCTGATATTCCGCCGGGATCAGCTGGCGCTCCATGCTGTCGCGGGCAAATTGCCGATACTGCTGAAACACTTCCTCGTAAGGTCGGGCTGTACCGGAGCTCACCTGAGTTTGGCTGCTCTGGCGCGTTTCACTGGCGCCTTCGCCAAGCGGGCCACCCGCCGTATCCGTGGGGCCGTCTCCGGCAATCCGCTCCGATGGCACATTCACCAGCTCGTGGCTTCCTCCCCCGAGTCCGGCTCCACTTCCTGTTCCTCCGGTGTCTGTTCCTCCGGTGCCTGTACCGCCGGTTCCAGAACCGCTGCCCGCTCCTTGGCCAGCTCCTTGACCCTGTCCGCTTCCCAAACCGCTTCCTTGGCCTTGACCCCCGCCGGCACCTTGGCCTTGACCGCTGCCCTGACCTTCACCGCCTTGGCCTTTCGAGCTTGAGCCGCTGCCTGCTCCTTGGCCAGCTCCCTGACCCTGGCCACCGCCCGAACCGCTTCCTTGACCGCTCGCCGACTCGCCACCCGGGCTCCCTTGGCCCGAGGAGGCCGCCCCCGAAGCTCCGCTTACGCCTTGGCCCGCCGTCCCCGATTGGCCGCTATTCCCCACGAACGCTTGACCGAGGCTCATTTGCGACTGCTGCAGGGCATTCAAAGCCCGGGCCGTCTGAAACGCCATATCCTGCATCTGCGCATTTTGCTGCATCACCTGCAACAGAGCATCCTTCATCTCCTGGAACGATTGCGGAAGGTTGACGCTGCGAAGATTTTCCGCCGCCTGATGCAAATTTTCCGCGATCTGCTGCAAACCGGCGTCACCGCCTTCGGCGCCCGCTGCCGTTTGCGCCAATTCCTCCAGCAAACGCGCCAGCTCCTCTTGCTGTTGCACAGACAAACCCGCCATAAGCTTTTCAATTTCCCTCATGGCTTCCAGCAAAGTCTCCCGATCTTGCTTGGCAAGCTCTTTGGCTGCATCCTCAAAAACCTTATTCTCCCCGAGCTTCTGCTGGAGCTGCCTCAGGGCTTCCCGCTTTTGCAGCTCCTTTTGCCGAAGGGCCAGCAATTCCATTTCCGCTTTTTCCAGCGCATTGAGTTGTTCCGCCAACGGCTTGTTTTCCGCGAGCTCCTGCTTGAGCCCATTCAAAATACCCCTCAGCTGCCGCTTTTGCTCAGCGGTGAGCTTGTCGTTTTTTCCGGCTTCCTCCACCGCTTCCGCAAGCTTCTGCCCGGCGGATTCGACCGCTTGGGCCGCCAGCGCCCGCTCCCGCAGAACCGCATCCATCGAATTGGGCAGCACAAGCAGCAAAAGCCAGATGCCCGCAGCACTGGCATGCAGCATAAACGGTCGGCGGGCAAACGTCCAAACGGGGAGCCGCTGCAGGATCCCGGGAAGCTGCAAACGCAGCCGGCGAAGCGTGTCCTCTCTTTGCATGACAGCGATCGGAGCGGCATTCTCCCGATTCTCCCAAGCGGTCACCGCCCGCTCGGATAAACCCAAGCGGTCGGCTTCGCGCGCAGCCGCTTCCCATGCGGGAGGCCTCAACAAGGAATAGATCATCCATCCCCCTATGGCTGATGCAAGAAGTCCGACGGCCAGCGACCAATAATGGGGGATCGGAAAAAAGCGGGCCGCCAGCAGAAGCAGGATTCCCGCTCCCATCGCCCAAAGCGACCAGCGTCCAATCCCGCTTATAAGCTGCCGAAGCAGCAAGCGCCGTTTGACTGGCTGCAGCAGCTCCTTGAATTCATCCCTTTGTGATGCGAACACGGAATCACACTCCTTGGGGCTCGCGCGATGATTATTTGCGGAACAACCGAGGCTTTACGGGGCGAACGAGATAGATCGACCAGAGAAGCAGGATGACCGTCAATGATCCGAAAAACAGACTGAACAACCAATAGGAATCAATCTGCGGCGCGTGCTGTCCGGAAACACCGTACATGCTCCGCAAAGGCCCTTGATCAAAAATGTCCAGCATCGCAAACAGCGGATTGACACTATGCAAAAAATGCGACCAAAAAGGAACGCCCGGATTTGGAATCCCGCCCCCCGATTGGTAAAGCCCGCGCATGAAAAAGCTGGTGGCCAAAGTCGCAAAAATCCCCGATCCGGCCGTATATCCGAAAATCACGGCATAGGTCACCACCGTAGACACGCCCGTCCGCTTGAATACAGTGGAAAAGAAAACTCCAGCCGCTCCGCAGGATAACATCGTAACCAAATAAAAGCTGAATACTTGAAGCAGCTGAACGGGAGATATTCCGCCAAACAGAAAAACGATACTGTAAAGCGGAATAGAGGCCAATACGAGAAAAATCATAAAGCTCAAGGAAGCCAGCCATTTTCCCAAAATGAGCTTGGTCGCTGACAGATTCGTTGTCTGCAGAATGTTCAAGGTCTGTCTCTCGCGCTCACCGCTGATCACCCCGGCGGTTAAGCCCGGTGTCACGAAGGCCACCATGGCAAGCTGAAAGAGGGATAACATCATGAAAATTTCCCGCGAGCGGTTGGGATTGAAATAGCTGTCCAAACCGGTCTGCAGATAAATAAAGGCCAGCGCAATTCCCCCCAGCACCAGCAGATAGAGGCTGATCGCCCACGGAGAACGCTTGGAGCGCATGCGCATGCGAAGTTCTTTGAATAAGACGGGATTTCTCAAGCGTCGGACAAGATTCATGAGCCTACTCCTTTCGTGATCTCCAGGAAGATCTCTTCCAAATTGCCTTCTCCTTCGGCAAACGACAGCAGCGGAAAGCCCGACTGAATCAAGTCAACCAGCAGGGCGGCTTGCTCCTCCTCGGTTCCCGCAAAGCCTGCGGTTACGATCTGCCCTTCCACCCGCACTTGATCGATGACGGGCAGCGCTTCAAGCTTGGCCGCCAGCTCCTCCGCCCGGTCGCTCAGGCGAATTTTCAACACCTTATGCCCCTGCATCTGCTTGTAGATTTGCTCGACGTTTCCGCAAGCGATCAACTCTCCGCCTTCGATGATGCCGATCACATCACACATCTCCGCCAACTCGGGCAGGATATGGGAGCTGATGATAATGGTTTTGCCCATATTGCGCAGCTCCTTGAGAATCTCCCGCAGCTCGATTCTCGCACGGGGGTCCAGTCCGGATGCCGGCTCGTCGAGGATCAGCACCTCCGGGTTATGGACCAGACAGCGCGCCAAGCCCAGACGCTGCTTCATCCCGCGCGACAGCGAATCGACATAGGCGCCGGTTTTGTGGCTGAGATTCACCAGCTCCAACAGCTGGGGAATGATCATCTTTCGCTCCGCGGCGGGGATATCATAGGCTTCCCCATAAAAATCGAGATACTCGTCAACCCGAAGATGATCATACACCCCAAAAAAGTCCGGCATATAGCCGAGCAGCTTGCGAACCGGCTTCGGATGCTTCACGACATCGTAGCCGCCCACATACGCCTTCCCGCCGGTCGGCTCCAGCAGCGTGGCAAGAATCGACATCGTCGTCGATTTCCCCGCTCCGTTGGGGCCCACAAAACCGAATACCGTACCTTTCTCAATCTCCAAATCGAGTCCCTTGAGAGCTTCCATTTTGCCATACTTTTTGCGCAGATTTTCAATTCGGATCATTTTTGGATCACCTTGCCTTCCACGCTGATCGCCGGCAGGCCGAGATGATGATAGCCATCCGCGCTGTGGGCGAACTGGATTTTCAGCTTGCCTTCCTTGGACACAAAGCTGCTGATTTGCTCCCCTGCGAGCAGCTTGCCCGCTTCAAAAGCCTGGCCAAACGGTTCGTATTTGCCGGTCTTCCAATTGTAAACCTGTTTGTCAAAACGGGTTCCGTCGTTGGACCACGTATAAATCTGGATTTTCTCTATTGTAAACTGCAGGTCGGGCCGGAAAATGTTGAATTCAAACGTGATATTCCCCGGGGGAATCATAAATCCGTCTCCCGTATGATTCGCTTGAACGGAGCTTTCCGTCATCACGGGCTCGACAGTTCCCGCAGGCAGGAACACCGAGCCGTCCTTTGACGGCTTGACCGTCAATTCGGCTTTCACCAAGGTCAGATTTTCTTCCTTTGTCTTCTCTCCCGCAACCTCCACGTTCACCACTGGAGCTTCGGTCCACCCGACCATCATCACGGGCGTGCTCCAATTGGCAGCGGGAAAGAACTGCTTCGAATACATCACCTGTATGCTTGGTGTATTGAACATATCCAGGATGAATTGCTCCCGGCTCGGCTCCCGTTGGTTCTGCAAATGCTTGGGCAGCATCATGTAAGTATTGGATACCGGTCCGCCGCCCGGACGCCATTGGATATTAGTGTCGAAGCTCAATTCCACCTGCGCAGTTTCGCCCGGCACCAGCACCGGAATGTCCTGCACATGCCTTCCATTGACGACCTTTACGTCCCGCAGCGCAAACCGGGTTTCATTTTTGACGGTTCCCACCAATTTTCCATGCCTATACTCCAGATCGGATACAAGCTTCCCGGCGTCAGGCAGGCTCTTTTGCATAAAGGCTTTGCGCAGGGACCAAAACTCGACGTCTTTATACTCGATTTCAGCCTGCTTGGGGGAGATGGAAACCCAAACTTTCTGCTGATCATAAGGATTCCTCATTTGATTCCACGGCAGGACCATGCTGTTTTCCCGGAAACGAAGCTTGTAGTCGCCGCCGCCCGGCACGAAGATCGCCGTCGCTGCCGACAGATCGCCCGTTCCCGTCCCGTCGAGGTCCATGAAGGCGACATTATGAACCAGCACATTCGTGCCGCGCTGCACCAATCCATACTGGTAGATCCCGTAAGCCGTAACAAAGGCAAGCACGGGCACGATCCACCAGATCCATTCCCGCTTTTCCCTGCGCTTCAAAATAATATACAGAAGAGGACCTATGATCAGGACATACACCGCAAAAAGGACTCCCAGGGTAAGGACATTCGGAAGCTTTAACGAGGGGATCCGTTCCACCGCGTTGTTCAAAGGCCAGAAGTTGGAAATCATGTCCATTTTTTGATAAAAGGGACGCTGGTTGACTTTAATAAGCATTTGTGCCCACAGTTCGCTGTTTCCCGCCCAGCTGCCCAGCGGCTCCTCGGTGAGATCATAGGCCGCGTAGAGCACCTTCCCTGCTCCCGCATTGCCCGATACAAACAGCGGGATATCGTTCTCCCGGTATAAAACGGTGCCCTTATTGACGGAAGCTTCGCTTACGGTGAATGGCCGCTTCAGCTCCAGCGGCTTGTTCGCCGCTTTGGAAAGGCTGTTCAGGGCCGAAAGCTCCGCCGTTCCCTTCACTTCCACCGGCAGGAGTTGAGACAGCCCGACCGTCGATTTGTCAATTTGCGCGCCGCCGGCAAGAACGAGGAATCCGCCTTCCTTCGTCCAGTCCGCAATCGCGGCGATTTGCTCCCTGCTTAAGCTGTCAAGGGCAAAATTGTTGATGACCAGAATGTCCAGCATCTTCAGCGGAGTGGAAAAGGACGGAACATCCTCCGCCTTCATGGCGACGACTCGGGCTGGCGCCGGAAATTGGCTTTTGGGCAGTGTGCCCAAAAAGTTGGCGGTATCCGGATCCATCGCCAACACTCCGACAAAGAGCGTGTCCGGACTGAGAGAACGCCCGCCGATTTTGACCTTGGTTACCTCTTGATCTCCGGAATAAAATCGGATATACGTACCCGGATTGAGGTTCTGTCCGGGTACAAGCAGCGTCACCCGCTTCGTCGCACCCTTCGCTAGGAAAACCGGCTGATAGTAGGTTTCGCCAAACTCTCCTCCATTCGCTGCTTCCAAGACCAGCCTTCCTTCCAGATCATCTCCTTGGTTGGTCAGCGTGACTTGAACGGGCACGAGCTGGGAATTCTTGTACTCCCCGCCAATTCCGGGCAGGGCACTCAGCTCGACCTTATCTTCCGCGTGAATGGTTAGCGGTAGAAAGAAAAAAGCTGAAAGAATAAAAATCGCGCTAAAAAATATGCTCCATCGTTTTTTGTTTTGTCCTTCGACAATCATTGAGCCCATTGTATTTTACCCCCAAATCTTCCTGCATCTATTATGACGTGAAAAGAAGATAAAAAGATACAGCTTTTTATAAAATAATTGGGATGAATATTTCTTTCATGAAAGTAGACGCAGCACACAGCGAAAATGTTTTATTTTTCAAAAAAAAAACCGTCCGATCATCATCGGACGGATCCACGGAATATTGGCTAAAAGGCAAAGATCAATTAAACCGCTTGAACCTTTGCCGCCAAAAGTGGAACTAATTTCATCGCGAACCCTTACTGTCCTACCACCCGGTTCAAAAAGACGAGCGACCGCGCAAACGCATCGCGGGCAGAATTGACGTCATATGTCGGGTTCGTATCGTTGTAGAAGGCATGCTTCGCATCGGGATACACCACCGCTTCAAAAGCTTTGCCATGCTTTTTCATCTCCTCTTGGAAGCCGGGGATCAGGTTGGTGATATTCGGATCCTGCCCCCCGTAGAAGCCGAGTACCGGACACTGAATATCGGCTATCCCCTCTTGAGGCGGACGCCCGTAAAATACGACCGAACCGGCGTGCAGCGGGTCCCGTGTCGCCAAAACGGCCGACAGGGCGCCGCCCATGCAGAAGCCGACGGAAGCAACGGGCATGCCCTTCGTTTTCTCATAAGTGTTGCGTGCATACTCGGCCGTATCGGCCAAAATGCCGGCCAGCCGACCGGATTGGGCGGCGGGGTTGAGCAGGCCGAACAACAAATCCAGCGTCTCCCGGAGCCGGTCCTGCCGGTCAGCGGGCTGCCCCAGAATAGCCGTTTCCCGCTCCCGCGGGTTGAACCAGGCCGAATGCGGAATCGAATGAAGGAATGCTTTCGCTTCGGCCAACCGCTCCTCAGTATGCGGCTCAGGGGTCACTCCGTTAACGGCGAACAGCTCGGGCGCGATGGCCACATAACCGGCAGCGGCAAATCGGCCCGCAACATCCCGAATATGCGCGTCAACTCCCCATATTTCCTGAATGATCAGCACGGCCGGCCGCGGTTCGGCAACAGGCTCCATAGAAGCAAAGTAAGCGCGGCAATCGCCGGTTTTTCCCGAGAACATTTTCCATTCCGTATGTACGGTCATCAACGGACACCTCACATCGTATAATTTGTATTTCATTTATGAAGATTGCTTTTTATTTATGATTATTGCTTTCTCTATTTTCTGATATTTCCCTGCAAGAATATCGAATAACCGCTGTGGCAACTTTTCTCCCCGCATCCGCTCACCTGATAGGTATCATTATCCACAAAAAATGATATTTTTCATATACGTAAAGAGGTGATACAATTCAAGTAACGATACGGGAAGGGTCGATGATAACGATGAATTATTCTTTGGACATTGAGAGGACCGCCGCGAAAAAACAGAAGCCGGCGGCCGATCGGCTTGGATTTGGGAAATATTATACAGACCATATGTTTATCATGGATTACGATGAGGAGCAGGGCTGGCACCGGCCGCGGATTATACCGTACCAGCCGATCTCGCTGGATCCTGCGGCCAAGGTGTTCCATTACGGTCAAACGGTATTTGAAGGGCTGAAAGCCTATCGAACCGCGGATCAGAGGCTGCTTTTGTTCCGGCCGCAAAAAAATTTCAGGCGGTTGAATCAATCCAGTGCGCGCCTAAGCATCCCGTCGATCGACGAGGAGCTCGCCCTGCATGCCTTGAAGCAATTGATCCTGATCGATCAGGATTGGATACCTTCGAAAAAAGGCACGTCCCTTTACATTCGCCCCTTCATCATCGCCACAGAACCGTCGCTTGGGGCCTCTTCTTCAACTCATTATCAATTTATGATCATTTTATCGCCGGTCGGCTCTTATTACGCTGAGGGGATCCATCCTGTCAAAATTCATGTCGAGACTGAATACGTCCGGGCCGTCAAAGGCGGGACCGGCATGGCGAAAACCGCGGGAAATTATGCGGGCAGCTTAAGGGCGCAGGATGATGCCGCCGTTAACGGTTTTGCCCAGGTTTTATGGCTCGATGGCGTACACCGTAAATACATTGAAGAAGTCGGAAGCATGAATGTGTTTTTCAAGATCAACGGCAAGGTGCTGACGCCGGCCCTGAATGGAAGCATCCTGGATGGCGTCGTGCGGAATTCCATCCTGGAATTGCTTCAGCACTGGAATATCCCGGTCGAAGAGCGGATGATCTCCATTGATGAATTGCACGAAGCATACGACAACGGCATGCTGGAGGAGGCGTTCGGCACGGGGACGGCCGCCGTCATTTCGCCGATTGGGGAATTGCACTCGCTTGGCAGGCGGCTTGTGATTCACGGCGGAACAACAGGCGAATTGTCCGCAAAGCTGTACGATACTTTGACGGGCATTCAACTTGGCGAGCTGCAGGATGAGCTCGGGTGGATGGTTCAGGTCAGCTGAAAAATCGGATAGCATTTCACCCTGCGACTCGCTTTAGATGCTTCTTGAGCCGACTGCTGCTAACACTCGGCTGCACAACTGGCTTGGATCGGTTTGTCCATTCCGGCTTTTAAAGATATTAAATCCCACCTAGGCGCTAACCTTGGGATGGGATTTTACTTTCTTTTGGATCCGGAACTTGCCTTTCCCTCGATATTTTGACTGGCAGTCAAGCGGTCACCGGTAATCAGTCACAGGTCAAACGCTCATTCCTCCGTCGACCGCCAGCGTGCTGCCCGTCGTAAAGCTGCTTTGATCCGAGGCCAGATACAGCACGGAGCGGGCGATTTCCTGCGGACTGGCATGACGTCCCAGCGGAATCTGCTCATTGAAGAATTGAGTGCCGTCCCTCTGCAGAATTTGCCCCAGATTTTTCTCGATACCCATTTGAAAATCGTTGCTGACCGGCCCCGGATGAATCGTATTCACCCGGATGCGCCTCGGGGCCGCTTCCTTGGAGACCGAACGCATCAAGCCGATCTGCGCGTGCTTGGCTGTAATGTATGCGACCACACCCGGGTCTCCGCGAAAAGCGGCGACGCTGGAGGTGATGATGATGCTTCCGCCGTCGTTCATTTGCGGCAAACCGTATTTGCAGTTGAGAAAGGCGCCCTTCACATGAACCGCGAACAGACGGTCAAACACTTCCTCCGGATATTCGGTAATCGGGCAGATTTGACCGGCGTTGCCGGCATTGCTGAAGATCACGTCAACCTTCCCCCATCGCGAAACCGCTTCTTTAAAGTAAGCCTGCACCTCATTCGCCCGGGTCACATCGGCCGCCTTCCAGCCGACCCGCTCCGAGCCGAGCTCATCGACGGCCTGCTGCAGCGCTTTGGGATCGAGGTCGACCAGCAGCACCTTCGCCCCCTCCTCAAGGAACAATTTGGCGGTTGCAAGACCGATGCTGCCTGCCCCGCCCGTAATGACACAAACCTTATCCTGCAATTGATTCATATAGAGATCACTCCTGTAAAATACAAATTTTTCTTTACCAAAATTCCGTTCCGCATGCATTTCTCCCAATAGCCTTTTGACTAACCGTAAGCCTTCACTTTCCCCCGCGAGTAGTAATCCATACCGATGACGACGACCAGCAGCACGCCTTTGATCAAGGACTGGTGAAAGCCCGGCACATTGAGCAACGACAGCGAATCGTCGAGAATGCCGAAAATAAACAGCCCCATGACGGTGCGGATGGCGCTCCCTTCTCCGCCCGCCAAGCTCGTGCCGCCGATGACCACACTGAAGATCACGGATAACGCGGCGCCTTCCCCGACAGTCGGCGAAGCCGAATTCAGCATCCCGGCAAGAAGTATTCCGCCGATTCCCGCGCAGAAACCGGAAATGACAAACACGCTGATCTTGTAAAATCTCACCGGAATCCCGCTGAGCCGCGCAACCTGCTCATCCCCTCCTACCGCATATACATTGCGGCCGAACTTGGTATTACGCAGAACATACTCCGTAATCACAAATAAAATGGCAAAAAGCCACAGCATGTTGGGAATCGACAGTGTGGAGCCGTTCCCCAGCCAGTCGAGAACCGGATCCATCGTCATGAGCGGGCGGCTCCCGGATACGGCCAACGCCAGCCCGTTAAAGAAAAACATCGAGCAAAGCGAGACCATGAAGGAGTTCAAGCCAAACCAGGTCACCAGCAGGCCGGCGAGCAATCCGGCCAATGCAGCGGATAGGACGACAATCAGGATGGCCGATCCGATTCCGGTATAGGGGGCAAGCTTCACGGCAAACACTCCCGAAAAGGCCATAACCGCACCCACCGACAAATCAAATTCCCCGGCCAGAATCACAAATGTCATGCCCAACGCCATAATGCCGAAAATGCTGCTTTGCGTCAGCAGGGTCGAAATGTTCTGCCAGGTCAAAAAATACGGAGCAAATAGGGAAGAGAGCACAAACATGATCAGCAGGATCAACAATACTTTTTGGTTGTAAATATTTGAAATCACTTTCATCCAACTCACCTCGCCCCGGCATATTTGCTTTTTTTACGGCTGTCCAATATGAGAGCGACGGCAATAATAAAGCCTTGAGCCATCATTTGCACGGAGGTATCAAAGCCCGCGAGAATGAGCACATTGTCCAGCACGCCTATTAACAGAACACCGATGACGGTGCGCGGGATATTGCCTTCTCCTCCCGTAAAACTCGTTCCGCCTATGGCGACTGCGGCAATCACATCCAGCACGTAGTTCCCTCCGGATGTCGGCGACGCACTTACCGTTTGCGCCGTTTGAATCAGGGAGCCAATCGTGACAATGACACCCGATATGATGAAGGTAACGGTTCGAACCCTGTGAACGGGGATTCCCGACAGACGCGCCGATTCCGCATTCGCCCCGGTCAAATAAACGCGTCTGCCGAATCGCGAATGACGCAAAACCACATGAAGGATAAGCGCGCACACAATCATAATGACAATCGCCGCCGGCAAGCCGAGAACCCGGCCCTGCACAATCCAATGGTAAAAACCGTTCACCTGAAGCGTAAGACTGTAACCCCCCGTATACAAAAGAGCCAACGAAGAATAGATGATCCCGGTGCCAAAGGTAACCATGATGGACGCACCGAAATTGCCTTTAATGATGCGGAGAATCGTGCCGTTGATGACCCCGATGAGCGCACCGATCACAAGCACCCCAAGGATCGACCCGACCGGCCCCAAGTATTCCTGCAAGCCGACAACGAGCACACCGTTGAGAGCCAAAATCCCTGCGATGGACAAGTCGAAAAAGCCGCCGATCATCACATACGTCATGCCCAACGCTCCCAATCCCAAGACAGCGATTTGGGCCAATATATTCGAAATATTGCCTTTCGACAGAAATGCGGGAGAAAGCACCGCACCGACAATCACCAGCAAACCCAATGCGACGACAGGTCCAAAATCGCTTGGTCTAATTCGGCTTTTTAACAAGAGCTCGTCACTCTGACTGGTAACAGTCTGCAAAGCTATCATCCTTTCTTAGCTGAGAGCAAGCTGCATAATTTTTTCCGAAGTGGCATCCGGTCCGGCAATCTCGCCTTTGATTCTTCCTTCATGGATAACGGCGATGCGGTCGCTTAAGGCAATGACTTCGTTCCAATCCGAGGAAATCAATAAGACGGCCTTCCCCTTCTTTGCCAGCTCCCGGATAACCAAGTAGATTTCCCGTTTTGCACCCACGTCCACACCGCGTGTCGGTTCATCCAGAATAAGTACATCGGCATCCGAAAATATGTATTTCGCCACGACCACTTTTTGCTGGTTGCCGCCGCTTAAATTCAAGGCAATTTGTTCGATGGACGGTGTTTTAATGTTAAACTGGTCAACAAGATCTTCGGAAGTCTGGCGTTCCTTCTTCGAATCGATAAAGCCGAATGGGCTTATTTTTTTTAAGGCGGCCATGGTGAAGTTGAGCTTGAGCGGAAATTTGGTCACAAGCCCGTGCAATTTGCGGTCTTCCGGAACGAGCGCGATTCCCTGCGAGATCGCTTGCCCAGGATGCTTCACTTTGACTGGGACTCCATTAAATTGAATTTGACCGTCATCATATTTGTCCGCGCCAAAGATGCTGCGGGCGACCTCGGTTCGCCCGGAACCCACCAGTCCGGCAAGGCCAAGTATCTCTCCTTTGCGGATATGAAAGGATATATCGCGCAATTTGCCCTTCAATCGCAGGTTATGGACGGATAAAATTTCTTCGCCGATTTCGACCGGTTCCCGCGCCGGGTACTCTTCATTCAAATCACGTCCGACAATGCCCCGGATGATATCCGCCCGCCGGATATGCTTCGCATCCCTTGTCTCTATGATCCGCCCATCCCGCATGATCGTAATCCGATCGCAAATTTCGGAGATTTCCTCCAGGCGGTGTGAAATGTAGATGACGGTAACCCCATTTTTGGAAAGCGAAGCTATCGTTTCGAAGAGATGCGCCAGCTCATGTCCGCTAAGTACGGCCGACGGCTCATCCATGATCACCAAATCGGCTTGAAAGGACAGGGCCTTGGCGATTTCGACCAATTGCATCTGCGCCACAGTCAATTCTCTCACGATCGTTTTCGGGTGAATGTCTGCGCCCACCCGGCTCAATAACACGGCTGCATCCTTGTAAACCTGTTTCCAGTTGATTTTATGGGACTTGCCGAACAATCTCCCCAAAAAGATATTCTCCGCAACGGTCAAGGTCGGGACGAGACTCAATTCCTGATGAATGATGACAATTCCTTTCTGCTGGGCGTCCAACGGAGAAGTAAAATGAACCTTTTCCCCATTGAACGAAATCTCTCCCGAATCCGGCTGGATGGCACCTGACAAGATTTTCATCAATGTCGATTTGCCCGCACCGTTCGCGCCGACCAGCCCGTGAACCTCTCCTTTTCCGACGAGCAGATTAACGTCTTGCAGAGCATTTACCCCGGGAAACGATTTGTTGATCTTGCTCATCTCCAACACGTGCATGGGGAAGAGACCTCCAGTACTTGAAATTGTGCGGTGTTGCGCGAAGAAGGTACCGGTTGTTCAACCATGTACCTTCAACACATATTTCCATTAAGTTATGCAAAGTCAACGATACAGCGCTTTAGAACGGCGCAACATAATCGCCGATCTGCCCTTTCTTCAAGAACCGGATCTCGTCTTTATACCATTTTTGCACAGGTTTCCCTTGAATTGCGTCGATAGCTACCTGGATATCCATTTGACCTTCCCAGATTAACGGCTGGCTTCCGGTTCCGTACATCGCGCCTTCATCAATCGCCTGCAGCGCTTCCTTCGTTCCGTTATACCCCACCACTTGAATTTGCCCGACTTTGCCGGCTTGTTTAATGGCTTGAACCGCACCCATGGCCAGGTTGTCATCCTCACCGTATACGCCCTTCAAATCAGGATACTTGGTGATGAAATCCTGCATGATGGACAATGCCTTTTTGCGGTCCCAAGGGGAAGCCTGTTCGTCAACGACCTGAATATTTGAGCCTTGCAGCTCATCCTTGAATCCTTTCGTACGGTCGATTTCCATCTGCGAGCCTTTAGCTCCTTGAATGATAACGACCTTGCCGCCGTCTTTTCCCAACGCTTCTTTCATCAATTGAGCGTCCGCTTTGCCAACTGCAATATTGTCAGGGCCGACCAGCGAAGTAACGTATTGTTTGCCCTCAGGAGCCACATCCAGAGCTGCCGTTATGACCGGAATGCCCGCATCGTGGAATTTCTTCACGGCCGGAATGATTCCGATCGGATCCACGGGGCTGATGATCACGGCGTCAACCTTCTGGGTAAGCAGATTCAGCGCCTGCTTCATTTGAGTCTGGGCATTTCCCTGTCCATCCTCAACGATCAAATCGACGCCCAGTTTCGCCGCTGCCTCTTTCTGGCCCGTGATGATGGCTTGCTCCGCCGGAATGTCGAACGCGAACCGCAAGGAGCCAATTTTATATTTCTTGCTTTCCGGACTGGGTGCACTCGGTGCACTCGAAGCACCGGGTGCGCCGGTTGCGCTTGCCGCGCCTTGCTTGCCCGCATCACTGTTCGCTGCCGGTGCCGCTTGATTGGATTTCCCGCATCCCGCAGCAACGATCAGCATACTGATGATCGCGATGAAAACCAAACTTGATTTCATGCTTCTTTTCATGATAACGTCCCCCTCAAAATTTGTGTTTCAATTACTTTTTTACCTAAATCATTTATGAAGTTAAATTCATGGAAGTTATAGATTTGACAGCGTTTACATTACAGATTTAAAAAAAATTCGAAGTCACTCTAAGCAGCCAGACCTTCAGATTTACGCAGTAAACCACTTCGGAAGCCAATATAGTTGTTCATGCCAATAAGAATTTGCTTTCCAAGAGCCCCGAAACTTATAAATTCTGGCGTGGTAAAAGAAGCGTGAACCTCTTGCTGTTTCACCCTGCTTCTGCTTGATCGATTTGATTTGTATTATAATGGTAATAAAATTACTGTTCAATATCGTTGTATCTATATACATGATAGATGCGGTCTATGAGAACCGGGGCTTTCCCAAAAGTCATCGCAGATGACCGAGGGATGAACCCAAATTCCGCCAAGCCGCAATCTGTCTCAACTAAAGAGGAACTGTCCCGGCCGGCTATAATTCAACGAATGCACTCCGTAATTTGTCCGTTCCGCTTGCATCCGTTTTGACATTACTTAGAAATATGGGGAAAACCTCATCAAACGTCCTTTGCCAGCACGTTGAAATAAAAGCCTGCCCGGACAGGAGGAAGAAATGAATTCGTCCAAATGGATTCAAATTATTGTCGGTGAATTCGAAGGCCAAGGCTCAGGTTTACTTTATTGGGATATTACCCGTAATCTGTTGGAAGATAAGTTCCGCCCCGTCTTCCTTACAAGAGCCGATAAAGGAATCGGGGAAAAGAATGAGATCCGGACGCAAACGCTGGAATCGATGCAATTCAACAATTTGCCGATCATGATCGAAACTGCGGGAGACAAAGAGCAGGTGGAGCATCTCGTTCCCGATTTGAAGAAAAAGGTATCTCATGGCCAGCTGGTGACAGTATCCGCCTATTCCTTGCTTGAGGAGACATCGCTGGCAAATGAGCATGAATATGTCATGTTAAAGATTTATTTTAAAGAAAAGTCGTCTTGGTTTGGGCGTCCGCTGCATGATGAGCTTTTATCCTTGATGCAAAAACAGGGTTTGATTTGGTCAACCGTCAAACGGGGAATTGCGGGCTTTGGAAACGATCAAGTCATTTCCAAACCCGGGCTTTTTTCCCGTTCCCAGGTTCCCATCATCATCGAGTGCATCGGCCCAGCAAAGGTTATCCGGGAAATGATTCCCGAAATCAAAAGCAAAGCAAAACATGCATGGATTGTTGTTTTGCCTCTTCAGGTGATCGTCAGCCAATAAACGTTTAATGACAAAATATCAGGCGATGGAGTTCGCCCGCAAATGTCCGTTCGACTAATGACTCCTACCGATTTCATTCGGTAGGAGTTTTTCTTTTATATCATGATCGGAAGGTGATAAGAAATGAAAACTATTGCAATTGCAGCAGGCGGATAGCTTGCAGCAGGTCCGGGAATTTCCGGGATATTGGCGACAACCTTGCCATCGGAATCGTATTTTGACGATAGCCTCAGGTTTTTCCGTTGTGCAAGACATGCAGTACACACAGCGGTGATCCGTGCTTAGATAGTTGCTTTGGAATTCAGCAGTTACGCAAGTGCGGACCGCCGTTGCTTTCTCATGAACAAACTCAATAAGAGACAACTTTGAGGTGACACTAAATCACACCGGTTAGCCGGACAAATGTATCGGCAGAATACCCTTCGTTCGAAAAGAAAAGTTACAAAAACCGCCAATCCCAAGAAGATGAGAAAGTATATACCTGTCTTCACAGGACTGGATACGACCCCGAACTTATAAAGAGGCAAACGGGCGATAAATATATATCAACAACAAGCGGAGGACATCGTTGTTGTCGTACAGCAAGCCAAATGGTTCATGCCATGTTGTTCAATATCTTTTTTCGTATAAAAGAACTCCCATTCGTTGCCGTCCGGATCGGTAATCCAAAACTTGTCTTGATTGGCATAGCAGCAGTCCGTATCAAGTTCATCCCTTATAGGCAATTCCTCTTGCAGGATACGATTCCGCTGCTCCGTCAACTCTTCCATCGAAGAAACCTGGAAACCAAAGTGCCCCACTTGGTTGCCTTTAACCTCATTTTTCAAATTCAAGGTGAAATTAACCTCTGGATTGTCCAACAAAAATTTCGCATAATCCGTTTTTACTTTTACGGGTTCCACCCCAAAAATGAATTCTTGCTCATCGATTTCATATGCTGAACGGTTTGCAACTGGGATTCAATCGCATTTTGATGTAAAGTGCCATACGGGGAATATCAACCAACGGCTTGATCAATTCTTGTTCACCGATGCGGAGTGTACCTTTTGCAATATCGGCAGCCAGATCGCCCATTCGTTCCAAATCATTTGCGACTCGGAAGGCCATTAAAATTTTTCGCATATCGCGGGCTACCGGTTGCTGTGTGGCAATCGTTTGAGGCCCCAATCTCCATAATTTTTTCTTCCAAAGCATTCAGTTCTCTATCCCTATCCAAGATCAGCTTCGCTTTTCCCGGATCCTGTTCTTTTATCGAATCTATGGATTCGATAATGGAGCGGTTGACACGCTGCCCCATTTCTTCCAAAATCGTTTGAAGCTCCTTCAAAGCCAAATCCAAATTTTTTCGATGTTCCATTTAATACTCCCCCTGGTAGTCTGTTCCTTAACCGAATCTGCCTGTCAAATAGTCTTCAGTCCGTTTGTCCGATGGAGAAGTAAACATGATGACCGTTTCATTATATTCAATCAGTTCCCCATTAAGAAAAAATGCGGTATAATCAGCAACCCGGGCAGCCTGCTGCATATTGTGAGTAACGATGGCGATTGTCACTTCCTCCTTTAATCTGCTGATCAACTCTTCGATATGACCTGTAGAAATGGGATCCAACGCGGATGCGGGTTCATCCATCAATAATATTTCCGGTTGGACAGCCAGAGACCTCGCAATGCATAAGCGCTGCTGCTGCCCCCCGGATAAGCTCATCGCGGAATGATCCAGCCGATCCTTTACTTCGTCCCATAAAGCAGCCATCGTCAGGCTTTTTTCCACTTCCTCGGTCAATATTTTTTTATTGCGAATACCGTTGAGCCGAAGCCCCGATGCGACATTTTCAAAGATGGACATCGTTGGAAAAGGATTCGGCTTCTGAAACACCATCCCGATTTGCCGACGGATTTGAACGGGATCCATCCGCGGATCGTAAAGATCCACATCGCCAAACCGCACTTCTCCCTCGACACGTCCGCCTTCCACCACTTCATGCATCCGGTTTAAGCACCGAATAAACGTGGATTTGCCGCAGCCTGAAGGACCGATAATCGCGGTGATCTTATTTTTTTCTATGGATATATCAATTCCTTTAAGGATCTCTGCTGAACCGTAATACGCCTTTAATTGAATGGTTTGAATCCCTTTAGCCAATTTATGCTCACCTCATGCCACATTTTTATAACGTTTTTTTGTGAATATTCTTGCCAGGATATTTAATGAGAGCACAAAGAAAATCAGAACCAGCGCCGCTCCCCAGGCTTTTGTAATCCAATCCTCGTACGGCGACTTGGCGTAATCAAAAATTTGGGCCGGTAGTGAGGCAATGGGCTCTGTCAATTTCTTGCTCCAAAAATGGTTGCCGAATGCGGTCAGCAATAATGGCGCCGTTTCTCCAGCAACCCGCGCAACGCCAATCATAATTCCCGTAACAATCCCCTTCGTTGCGTATGGGATAACAATTCGCATAATCGTTTTTGCTTTTGATATTCCCAAAGCATATGCGCCTTCCCGGATCGAATCGGGAACGAGCCGAAGGATTTCTTCCGTTGCCCTCACCACAATGGGAATCATCATAATCCCCAATGCAAGACCGCCGGATAAAGCTGAAAAATTGCCGAACGGACGGACAAATTCCAAATACGCAAAAATTCCGATGACAATAGAAGGAATGCCGAGCATGATATCCACAACAAATCGGACGATCGATGACAGCATGCCTTTTCTGCTGTATTCATTGAGAAATACCGCAGACATGATGCCGATCGGAATCCCGATAACGGAAGCAATTCCTACCAAAATTCCGGTTCCGACGATAGCATTGCCCACACCTCCCCCGGCTTCCCCGACCGGTTTCGGCAGTTGCGTGAAAAAATCCCAGTTTATAGCCCCGTATCCTTTATAGACAATATAGCCGATGATGCTTACAAGCGGTATGAGAGCGAGAAATGTAAAAAGGATGACAACGGAACGCATCATCAGATTCATCCACTTTCGATAAGCAAGCCTAGATGGTTTCATAGACGTCCCTCCACCCCCTGTCCTCTGGTTAACGACCAAATCAGCATCCTGGCCAATGCATTCAGCACAAAAGTGACAAGAAACAGCAGCAATCCGATTTCGATCAATGAGGATAAATAGATATCTTCGACCGCTTCCGTAAATTCATTCGCAATGACGGCGGCCATTGAATGGGCAGGAGCAAATAAGGAGGCCTTGATTTCCGGCCGATTGCCGATGACCATGGTAACCGCCATGGTTTCCCCCAATGCTCGACCCAATCCCAGAATGACGGCTCCCAGAATTCCAGGCCTTGCAATAGGCAGAACGACTCTCCAGATCGTCTCCCATTGCGTTGCGCCAAGCGCCAATATTCCTTCCTTTTGAAGGGTTGGGACAGATTCTATCACATCTCTCGACAATGCGGTAATGATTGGAATAATCATGATCGCCAACAATATTCCAGCACTCAGCATACCGATGCCGATCGGCGCGCCGGAAAAAAGCGGGAGCCACCCCAGTATGCTCATTAACGGTGTTTCAAGCCATTCCCGTACGAAGGGAACAAACACAAATAATCCCCATAAACCAAATAATATGCTTGGAATCGCGGCGAGCAGTTCAATCAGGAAAGCAATGGGCGCCTTTAACCATTTCGGAGCCAACTCCGTTAAAAACAGGGCTGCTCCGATACTGATCGGAGTCGCAATCGCAATCGCGATGAATGAGGAGACAACGGTGCCGAATATGAAAGGAAGCGCGCCAAAATGTCCTTTGACCGGATTCCAATCCGTACTGGTCAGGAATTGAAAGCCAAATTTTTGTATGGACATTCTGGACTCAAAGAATAAAACCAATACCATCCAAATGAAAAGCATAATAATCAATGAAGCGAATATCAGGGTTCCCGATTTAAAGAGTTTTTCCGCAAGCGGGTTGTTTTTTTTATCAGCCAGCAGCCTGTCTTCCATGATGTTTGATCACGTCCTTAAAAAAGCTTTGAATTCTAAACAGGTCAAGAGGGCGAATAAGGCTTCGCCCTCCCGGAGAATGAACAGGATAAATCCGAAAATGTTGCCGGTTATTTTATTTTTTCCATATTTTTATCATTGATTTTGGCGATCGCTTCGGGGATTTTGGCATAAAGAAGATCTTCCGAGTATTGTTGTCCGTCGCGGTATACCCATTTCAGCAAATCAATGACCGCTTGTTTTTTGTCGGCATCATCATATTGTGTATTCAACAGCGCCCAAGTAAATCCGACGATTCCGTATGATTTTTCACCCGGTTTCTCAACGATCGAAACCCGCGTATCTTCCGGCATGTTTGCCGCCGCCGATGCAGCCGCCAGGGAAGCTGCTTCCAAAGAAGGATAGACGAATTTGCCGTCTTTGTTTCGAAGCTGGGCATAAGCAATTTTATTTTTGTCCGCATAGGCCAATTCCGCATAACCAATGGCGCCTGGGGTTTGTTTGACTTGTCCGGCTACACCCTCGTTGCCTTTGCCGCCAATGCCGACGGGAAATTGCACAGACGTGCCCTTGCCCACTTTATCCTTCCATTCCGCGTTTACCGTGCTCAAATAATCTGTAAAAATCGACGTGGTTCCACTGCCGTCTGACCGGAATACTGGAGTAATCGCAAGATCGGGAAGCTTGACATCCGGATTGTCGGCGGTCAGCTTCGGATCATTCCACTTTGTAATTTTGCCGAGGTAAATACCCGCTAATGTATCTTGAGTCAGTTTAAGTCCTTTTTCTACACCGTCAATGTTATAAATCACCGCAACCGCACCGACAGTTACGGGGATGTGAATGACGCCGTTCTTGATTTTTGCGATATCCTCGTCTTTCATGAACGCGTCGGAAGCCGCAAAGTCTACCGTACCGGCAGTCAATTGCTTAATGCCGCCGCCCGAACCGATGGATTGATAATTGACTTGGACATTCGGGTGAAGTTTGTTATATTCCGCGAACATTTTCGAAAACAGCGGATAGACGAACGTTGAACCGGCTGCCGTCAATGTGAATTGTTTTTCGGCAGGTTTCTGGGCAGCTTCGGTTTGAGCGGGTTGCGTTTGAGCAGGTTCCGTTTTCTGGGCTCCCGAGGAATTTGGGCTGCCTCCATTCGAATTGCCGCAAGCAGACACCATAAATGCAAGCACTGCCGCAAGAATCATGGATAAAGACATTTTAGACCACTTTTGTAGCAAGAAGACCCTCTCCTATCAATATTTGATTTGACAAGATTCATCATAAAAGAAGACTGTCACATGGATATCAAACAAAAATTTGTCCAATGTAAAAAATTTTTGAATATCTTAACTTAAACTTAATTTTTGCGTAAGCATGTTAACTTGAAATTCACGCAATTAATTTTATTATTGATTTTTATAATTATATGGTTATATATTTATTGTATAATAATAATTAATTGATTATATAATTATCGCGCTGGTTTAAATCGATTTGGTCGTTTCAGGTAAAGCTCTTAGGAGGATTGTTGCGAATGGCACATCGAATTCTGATCATTGACAATGATCCGACAGTAACGAATCTGCTTTCGTATACGCTGGTACAGAAAGGCTACGAAATTTCGGTTTCGCATGATGGAAGAGAAGGCCTGAACCAATCGATCAGCAAACCTTATGATTTGATTATTCTTGAAGTATTGCTTACCGGAATGAACGGGATTGATCTTGTAACGAAAATGAGACATATGGGGAGTACGGCGGCGGTAATTTTTCTGTCATCCAAAAATGGCGTGCAGGATATTATTGAAGGTTTAATGGCAGGCGCCGATGATTATATGACGAAACCTTTTGAGGTTGCTGAGTTATTGGCCCGCATCGCTGCAACCCTTCGGCGAATTTCTCTGCCAATGGAGAAAAACAGCATGTCCAATGTGAACGAGACGATTATTTTTGGCGATATGCAAATTGATCCGATCAATTATGAAGTCATCGCCAACGAAAAACGTGTCCATCTGCGAAAAAAAGAATTTGAGCTGCTTCTCTTTCTCGCAAGACGACCGGAAACGATTGTGCCCAGAGAAGAAATTATCAATATGTTCTGGGGAATTGATCACATTAGCGGAAAAAGAACATTGGATGTCCATATCAGTTTGCTGCGAAAAAAAATTCAATCCTCCAGCCAATCCGTGGTCATTGCATCCGCCCGTTCCATCGGCTATAAACTGTCTTTGCGAAAATCGGTCTGATTTTCCTCGGGTGAATAATAACAAATCACCCCGCATTTCGTTGCAATTAGTAGCCTGTGATATTCCAATTCGATTGGAAAAATCAACTTGATTAATCTTATTCAGCTTTCTGATCATTCTAATACAGCTGCCTATGGTTTCGATATGTATCACTCCTATTAATTAGAAAGTCCCGATGACTGTTCAAATCACCGGGACTGATTTAGTGGTTCACGACTTTTTTTATTGGTTCACGACTTTTTTATCAACAGACAAGATTTATGCACCCAAAATAAAGTCGTATAGCCCCATTCCACCTTCTCCACACCTTCCAAACCCTTGCCACTCCTGGTTTTTCTCGACTTCCCCTTCAAATTGT
>NZ_JAYJLD010000039.1 GCF_035282765.1 Ferviditalea candida
AGGCGAATCCTGATCGCCACACTGACGTCGGTGACGAAAACAAAAAACCACCGTCATTGGCGGTTCCGAATTCACTGTCAATTAAAGTGGCTGATGACAACATTTGAAGACGGTCAAGAAGGTTCCCCGTTAATTGCAATTAATAATTTATTCAGTCTACAGCGGGATTTTCAGTATAACAAAGAGTGTCGCTTTTATATTCATACTGTGGAATTATTAGAAGATTATCATAATATGCTTCAGCAAATGGCACTGACTTCACCGTTTCCGTCGCAAATTAATAATTATTGCGGGGAGTTTAAGTATCATGTTGACCGGTTGCTCGCTTCAACAACAGGCTCTCCTGCACTATATTTTGTAGACCCATTTGGCTATAAAGGCGTTCACATGGCGGATATCACGAAGATTTTATCCGAGCGGGCACATGAAGTTCTGATTAATGTAATGAGCTACTCCTTAGTTAGAAATTATCGTATTCAGAATAATCAAGTGGAGTTATGTAACTTTTTTGGTATTGACAAATTGCCCCCCAATATAGTGGACTACATTAAAATGGCAACAAGTGATGATGTGTTAAAAAATCAAACAAGTCGGAGTGTATTTGAAAAACTAGAGGATCAAATTATTGACCTGTACGTTCATAAATTAAAAAGTCAATTTAATGAACCGGTGTATGCATTGAAGAAGCGTATTTATAGCCCATTAAACCCTAATGTATACTTCCATCTTGTGTTTGCAACAAGAAGTAGAGCGGGGCTTATTGAGATGAAGGATTCAATGATTGCATTTGAGCCACTACGTATCCAGGCGGAAGATGCTTATCATGCATCCACAAAGAGCATTAAGGCACTTTATGCAGATGATCTCTTCTCGGAATCAACCAATGCCAAATCTTATGATTACATGGCCTTTATTGAAGAAGTTATCGTGCATTTTAATAATAGAGTGATTACATACGGTCAAGTAATTGATCATTTTCTTCAATTTTCTCCGCTTCCTTTTCGTGATGGTGCTAATCAAAAGAGTGTATATGATTTTAGTGTAAGGCTATTTAAGAAAAACAGCTTCATTACGGTGTCTTCACAATCGTTTGCAAACCATAAAGATGCAGATAAACTCTCTATTCAAATTAACTTGCCTAGAGATTATTTAAGTCGTGTTTCACAAAAGGAATCAACAGTACAACAAATCGACATGTTTAACGATCTTATTTAGACAAGATAATGAGGAGGTGGAGTATGGCAACAAATTCTAACATTGAGTGGACAGAAGCGACGTGGAACCCCGTTACTGGCTGCACCAAGATATCCGAAGGCTGTAAGCATTGTTATGCCGCAACTATGGCCAAACGATTACATGCAATGGGGAACCCTAGGTATGATAATGGATTCAACTTAACCCTTCATCCTGATCTCTTAGATTTACCGCTTATGTGGAAAAAACCAAAAATGATTTTTGTGAATTCAATGTCGGATTTATTTCATAGAGATGTCCCACTGGATTTCATTTTGAAAGTATTTGAGACAATGGAAAAAGCCTCTTGGCATACTTTTCAAATTCTTACGAAGCGTTCCGATAGGCTTTTGGAGCTATCGTCGAAATTGCCTTGGCCAGACAATGTGTGGCAAGGTGTGAGTGTAGAGAATGAGAAAGTGACTTTTAGAATCGATCACTTGAGGCAAGTTCCGGCTAAGACTAAATTTTTATCATTGGAGCCATTGATTGGCTCTCTAGATCATTTGCAATTAGAGGGAATTCATTGGGTTATTGTCGGTGGTGAATCTGGATATGGTGCACGACCTATGAAGGAAGAGTGGGTAGTAAGTATTAAAAATCAATGTTTAGCCAGTGAAGTAGCATTCTTTTTCAAACAATGGGGTGGAGTACAAAAGCACCGAACCGGTAGAGTCTTAGAAGGTCGGACATGGGAGGAGTTTCCAAAAACCGCCAATTTGCCGTCTTGACATATTAATGAATTACTGAATAATGAATTTGCTGAACAAAAGTAACCAAAGAGTTATAGATGATATGCTAATCCACGGTTCGCCCTTCATACATGGAAAACGGCACCCAAGAGGGTGTCTTTTGCCATGTACAGGAGCTGCAAGAGGGGTGGAACCCAGGTTCAGTCCCGCGCGCAGGGAGCGAAGCACATGAGTACGCATCGAAATCTACCATACGAAAGCTTTGTAGTATTTCCTTCCACCCAGCAGGAAAACCCACAACCAAAATCGAACATTAGGGAGAGGTGTTCGAATTGACAACCCATGAAAAACTCATTTTAAAGCAAGCCTACAACAATTTCGCAGAGCACCGCGAGCGGACGGAAATCGAGCCTTGGAAGTTCCTGGAACGCGAGCAGTTTTTAAAGCAAATCCTTCGAGAGCAGCGCATGAAGCTCCTCGAAATCGGGGCCGGCACAGGCCGCGACAGCCTGTATTTCCAACAGAAGGGGCTCAGCGTCACCAGTGTCGATCTCTCTGAGGAAATGGTCAAGCTCTGCAAGGCGAAGGGACTCAACGCCCTCTGCATGGATTTCTACCAACTGGATTTCGATGCCAAAAGCTTTGACGCTGTATATGCACTGAACTGCCTGCTGCATGTGCCGAAAGCGCAGCTGGATGCCGTGCTGGGACAAGTCTCCAAAGTCCTGAAACCTAATGGGCTGTTCTTCTACGGCGTCTACGGC
Source organism: Ferviditalea candida (assembly GCF_035282765.1). Taxonomy (GTDB): domain Bacteria; phylum Bacillota; class Bacilli; order Paenibacillales; family KCTC-25726; genus Ferviditalea; species Ferviditalea candida. The sequence continues at coordinate 2,690 of NZ_JAYJLD010000039.1, forward strand.
GGTCAGGATACGGAAGGCATCTGGGAAGGCGACAATTATGAGCCAAAACGCTTTTTCTCCATGTTCGAGGACGAAGCAATTCAGGAAGTTGCCCGGCGGCACTTCAAAATAGAAGATTTCCACACGGTTTCCATGGGCGATGGAGTACCCCATTTTCAATCGCTGCTGTTGCGAAAAGAAGCATTCTCTCGATGACATAGAATTAAGGAAGAGGCCGGCATGCCCGACATTAAGCTGATCACGGAAAATCTTGCGGATGAGTTGATACCGAGCTTTGAAAGGGCGTCAGGGATTTATATCCTGACGTCTTTCGTCATGGAATCGGGCGTCCGTTTGCTGCAGCCCTATTTGAAGGCCGCGGCTGAGCGCGGAGCGGAGATCAAAATCTTGGCCGGGGATTACTTGTTCGTGACCCAGCCTCAAGCGCTAAGGCGGTTGCTCAACGTGGATGGCCGCATCGAGGCTCGCTTGTGGCGCAGCTACGGCACTTCCTTTCATCCCAAGGCGTATCTTTTCGATTACGATCACGGCCAGGGTCTGATGATTGTCGGCTCATCGAATCTTTCGATTTCCGCGTTTAAACTCGGGTATGAATGGAATTTGGCCGTCAATGCCAAAGCGGAGCCATACACTTTCCAAGAGGCGCTCAATCAATTCATGCACAGCTTCTATCATGAGCAGACGATCACGCTCCATGAGGAATCCATCGCCCAATACGAAAAGGAATACCTCGCCCACTATCAAAAATTCCCCGAAATGGTTCGGATCATCACCGAGCACGAGGAATCGGACATGATGATTCGCGGCAAGTCCCGCGAACGCAAAGAGTCTTCCTCTGATACGACCGCACAAGCTTCCATCCAGCCAAGACCGGCGCAGCAGCTCGCACTCGATGCGCTGGAATCGACCTGGGAAGAAGGCTATGATCGGGCCATGGTCGTTATGGCGACAGGACTCGGCAAAACATATCTGGCGGGATTCTTTGCAAAATCATTTCGCCGTGTATTGTTCATTGCCCATCGGGAGGAAATTTTGCTGCAGGCGCAGCGGTCCTTTCAGCATATCATGCCTGAGCGGTCCAGTGGATTATATAACGGGATGGAAAAGGACAGCGAATCGGACTGCTTGTTTGCGTCGATCTATACGTTGGGGATGAAAAAGCACCGCGAGCGGTTTTCCAAGGGCGCGTTCGATCTTATCATCGTCGATGAATTCCACCATGCGGCGGCCAAATCTTACACATCGGTTTTGGAATATTTTCGCCCCCGATTTCTGCTAGGGATAACCGCGACTCCGGACCGGATGGACGGCAAAGATGTGTATGCACTGTGCGACGGCAATGTGGCGTATCAAATCCGTTTTATCGAGGCTATTGCACGCGGCTGGCTCAGTCCGTTTCAATATTACGGCGTTTATGACGACACGGATTACGGACAAATCACGTGGTTGGGAAGCCGCTACGACGAGGAGGAGCTGCTCGCCGTTCAGCTCAGGGAGGAAATGGCTGAGCGAGTTTACGTGAGCTGGGTCAAATACAAGCAAACGCGGACACTCGGTTTCTGTTCGTCCATTCGGCATGCGGATTTTCTTGCGTCGTATTTCCGAAAAAAAGGGGCAAAGGTGCTGAGCCTGCATTCGCAGACGGTGGAGATGTCCCGTTCAGAGGCGATTCGCAGATTGGCGGCAGGGGAACTCGATGTGATTTTCACGGTCGACCTTTTTAATGAAGGCGTGGATATTCCAAGTGTGGATACGCTGTTGTTCGCCAGGCCGACTGAATCGCTGACCGTGTTTACCCAGCAGGTAGGCAGGGGGCTTCGTCTTTCCGAAGGGAAGTCCCATTGCGCCATCATCGATCTCATCGGAAATTACCGGAATGCGGATCTCAAGCTTTCCTTATTCCAACTGGATGAGCCTGAGAACGAAGAAGGTCAACAGAGGAAGGTCGCGATTACCGCGCCTCCCGGCTGTTTGATCGACTTGGAAATCGGTGTGGTGAATTTGCTTGAAGCGTTGGCGGCGAAGAAACAGCCGCGTAAAGAAAATCTTCTGGCCGCTTATCGCGAGCTCAAGCAGGAGCTTGGCCGACGTCCCTCGTACTTGGAGCTTCACCTGTACGGAAAGGCCGCAAGCCGCGAATATCACCAGGAGTTCAGATCGTACGTCGGATTTCTCAATTGGGCCGGCGAACTGAGGGAGCAGGACGATGCCGCATCTACTCTTTTGTACGAATGGACGCGAGAAATCTGTTTGTATCGGTTGCATGCTTATTTTGAGCGAAAAGCATAGATAGAACCAAAGAAACCTATCTGAATTAGCATATCCGTGAAGTGTTCATAGGCGAAACGAGATATTTGTACTCCTAATACTGGGTATTCCATGCTTCTATTTATGATATAATATTTCAAAAAGAATTGTGGGGGTTATGAGATGCGCTGGGAAGAAGTGAGGGAACGTTTTCCCAACGATTGGGTGGTTTGTGAAACATTAAAGTCCCATTCAGAGAATGGTGAGTATTTCATTGATGAAGTTGCGGTTATCGATCGGTATGACGACTCTAAAATTGCCATGAAGAGGTATTACGAATTGCATAGAGAAAGTCCGAATACAGAGTATGGATTTTTTCATACATCCCGTGAAAAATTAAACCTTCGTGAAAAATGGGCTAGAGTTCGGGGGCCTAGATGAATATAGTGGTGAAGTATGGCCTTCCTTTTGTTGAGGTGACGTTTGGTTATCAGGAGAAGGAACTTCACTTGAAAAACGTGCTGTTGGATACTGGTTCGGCAGGGACTGTTTTCAGTGCGGATGTGGTGGATAGGATTGGAGTGCAAGTGGAGCCGGAGGATACACTGAACAAGATTAGAGGAGTTGGCGGCATAGAAATCGTGTATTCGAAGCGTTTTGATTTTGTTCAACTAGGAGACATCTTGCTGAAGGGATTTGAAGTTGAAATCGGTGAGATGAATTATGGAATGAGAATCGACGGTATTCTTGGCTTTGATTTTATTCAATGCGCCGGCTTAGTTATAGATTCCAAGCAATTGACGATAACCGTAAATGAAGGATAGCGCGTAAGAAGGGACCTGTCAGGTCTTTTTTCTGTATTATCCTCAAATCATCATTTTCATCCGGAGGCCCCCATGAAACAAGGACTCTATGAGCAGATCATCAACCACATCACCCGCAAGCGGCTGGCGGCGCTCGATTCGGACGTCTACGACATCGGCAAGGAGCCGCTGGATGCGGAAGAGGCGCGGAAGCTGCTGTCCAATTACTTGGCGATGGTGACGCGTAGAGCCCTGAAGCTGGTGCGGGAGAATCATGACGATGAGCAAGCGGTGCTGGCGCAGGTGCGAACCTGCAATGACATCATCACCACACTGAAAGAAACCCTCGGCCCTGAGGAATACCGCGATTTGCAGCTGGACGAGCAGGGGGAGGTGCTGACCTATGTTTACTCCAAGCTCAACCACATTCGCGGCCTTCGCAACGAGAAGGTGCTGCGTCCGGCGACCCCGCTGTCTCAAAGCTCGCTATTCACCGGCTCCCATTTTGAACCGAACATGATGCATGAGCTGCAAAGAGAGATCGTCACCGCGGATCGCATCGATTGGCTGGTTTCTTTTGTCAAATGGAGCGGCCTTCGCTACCTGATGGAGCAATTGCAGCAGTTCACGAACAATGGCGGACAGCTGCGGGTCATCACCACAACCTATATGGAAGCCACGGACTATAAAGCGGTACTGGAGCTCAGCAAGCTCGCGAATACAGAAATCAAAATTTCCTACGACACGGACCGAACCCGGCTGCATGCCAAAGCGTATATGTTCAAACGGGACACGGGGTTTACCACTGCCTACATCGGCTCATCCAATTTATCCAATCCTGCGCTGACAAGCGGACTAGAGTGGAACCTGAAAGTCACCGAGAAGGATGCTTACGATGTGCTTAAAAAAATTGAAGCAACCTTCGAAAGCTATTGGAACGACAGGGAGTTCAAGCTTTTTACCGCGGACAACACTGACGATGTTGAACAGCTGAAGGATGCGCTTCAGAGAAAAAAAGACTCGGTCCATCTGCATTTCCACTTTGACCTCACGCCTTACGATTTTCAAAAGGAAGTGCTTGAGAAGCTGGAGGCGGAGCGGATTTTGTACGGCCGATATCGCAACCTGCTGGTGGCCGCCACCGGAGTCGGGAAAACAGTCATTTCCGCATTTGACTACAAGCGCTTTGCCCTGCAGCATCCGCGGGCCAGCCTGCTCTTCGTGGCTCATCGCGAGGAGATTCTGAGGCAGAGCCGCGATACGTTCCGGTTCATTCTGAAGGACCTGAACTTTGGCGAGCTGCATGTCGGCAGCAATCAGGCTCAGGGACTGGACCACCTGTTCATCAGCATCCAAAGCTTTAATTCCATGAAGCTGACCGACGTCACATCAGCGGACTTCTACGATTTTATCATCGTCGATGAATTCCATCATGCGGCGGCACCGTCCTATCAAAAGCTGCTTGATTACTATCAGCCCAAGATTTTGCTGGGATTGACGGCGACTCCGGAGCGGATGGACGGCAAGAACGTGCCGGCCTATTTCAACGATACGATCGCGGCGGAAATCCGCTTGACGGATGCCATCGATCGCAAGCTGCTGAGTCCTTTTCATTATTTTGGCGTTACCGATTCCGTTGATCTGTCCAAGGTCAAATGGTCTCGGCGCGGTTACGATCTCACAGAATTGGAAAATTTATATACAAACAATAAAATTCGCGCCATGCAAATCTTGAACAGCCTGAAAAACTACGTCACCGATATCGATCAGGTCAAGGGGCTCGGTTTTTGCGTTGGCGTCGATCATGCCCAATACATGGCCAAGGTGTTCGCGGAAGCGGGTATTCCTTCCCTGGCGCTGCATGGAAATTCGAACGAGCAGGAACGCCGGCAGGCCAAGAGCAGACTGGAAAAAGGCGAGATTAAGCTGATCTTTGTCGTTGATCTGTACAACGAAGGAGTCGACATTCCCGCAGTGAATACCATCTTGTTCCTGCGCCCTACAGAGAGCTTGACGGTTTTCCTTCAGCAGTTGGGACGCGGCCTGAGGCTTGCCGAAGGCAAAGAATGTCTGACGGTGCTTGATTTCATCGGACAAGCGCACCAAGAATACAATTTTCAGGAAAGATTCCGCGCACTGATCGGCAAGACCAAGCACTCCGTGCAGCATTACGTGGAGAACGGATTTTCCAACCTGCCGCGGGGCAGCTTCATTCAGCTTGAAAAACAAGCCAGGGACTATGTGCTGCGCAATCTCAAGCAAGCGACCACGACGCGGCGAAATTTGCTTAACAAGCTGAAATATTTTACCGAAGATACCGGACTGCCTTTAACGCTGTTGAATTTTATGCGATATCATGGATTAAGATTGGTTGATTTCTATGGTGGAAGAACCGGGAACCGCACCTTTAACGGCCTTAAGGTGGAAGCGGGTTTGCTGGAGCGCTATGCATGGGACAACGGAGAGTATTTGACGAAAAGAATGCCCGCACTGCTCAGCCTCAACTCCAGGCGACTGCTGCGCTTCCTGCTTGCCTATCTGGAGGAAGGGGCAGTACCGCAGACGGAAGAGGAACGATTGATGCTTGGTGTTTTTTATTATACCTTCTACCGTTCGGAGCCGAAGAAACAAGGCTTTCGCGACCTCGAGCACGGCTTGCAGATGACCTTTTCTTGTGCGTATTTTCGAGAGGAAGTCTGTGAGATTCTGAAATATAACCTGGCGCAGATCGATTTCGTCGATAAGCCCAATGAGCTTCCCTATGCTTGTTCGCTGGACATTCATTGCAGGTACTCGATGGATCAGGTGCTGGCCGCATTCGGCTACTGGAATGCAGACCGCGCGCCGAGCTTTCGGGAGGGCGTCAAATATTTTGAGGATAAGCGTACGGATATTTTCTTTATCACCTTAAATAAAACGGACAAGGACTTTTCGCCTTCCACCCTGTATGAGGATTACGCGATAAACGAGCGGCTGTTCCACTGGCAAACCCAAAGCCGGACCTCCGTGGAGTCCTCGACCGCGCAGCGCTACATCCATCACAAGCAGCTGGGAACGCGGATCGCTCTGTTTGTCCGGGAGTATAAGGAAGACAACAATTACACGTCCCCTTTTGTATTCTTGGGCGAGGCGGAGTATGTCCGCCATGAAGGCAGCAAGCCGATCAGCATAATTTGGCGGCTGAAGGAAGAGATGCCGCCGGCATTGGTGCCGGTGGCCAATAAGGGGATCGTTTAGGAAGTGAAACCGATGATCGAAGTGGCTGCGGCCATCATAGAGAATGAACAAGGGCAAATCTTGATCGCCAGGCGAAGGGCGGGCAAATCGCAAGCCGGACTATGGGAGTTCCCGGGCGGCAAGCTGGAGCCGGGCGAGTCGGCTGAGGCCTGCTTGCGCAGGGAGCTGCTGGAGGAAATGAACATCGTGATAGCCCCCTATGCGTATTTTGGAGTAAACAAGCACGATTACGGTTCGTTTCAGATTCGCCTGATCGCGTATCACGCGGCATTTGTGCAAGGGGAAATCCGGCTCACGGATCACGATGAATACCGATGGGCTGCGCGATCAGAGCTGAAGCATTACACGTTTGCTCCGGCGGATGTGCCTTTTGTTGAACAATTGGAGAGCTAGCTCTCCGGTAAAAGTGATATATCTGTGAAAGGATGCTGTTCATTTGATTATCATGCGTTCTAAACGCTTGGAGCCCTATGTTGAGAAAATGGTATGGCAAAGGAATGGAACCAGTGAACCGTTCATGGTCTACCCGGATCGGTTCCATGTCGTGGGCATCCAATCAACAGCTACCGGAGGCACACCCCTTTTGCGTAGGAACCCAATTTTTTGAACACGCTCTTAAAGGATATGGCGAAAGCCAGTGTTCGATATTATTTGGTGGATATGGCTGGGCGAATGATCACGTACACAAGCGGCAAATCGGAAGAAGGATACGGAATTTTGCAGAGTAGTGCTTGAAAGAATCGTTTTTCTTGTAGGAAAAGAGTATGGGAGAAGTGAAGATATGATATAATATAAACAAAATTTAAATGTTTGGAGAATTTCCAATGAAGACATGGGATTATAACCAATTGGAAAAAAGCATTGCAGCCAACAAATCAAGAGTGGAAAAAATATTGTTAACGAATAAGCCGCAGGAACGTCTTGTCCGCAGAAGGCCTCGAGACAAAGAGGAACAGGAGATACTGGACCGTCTTTGTCTAAACAAGTGGAAGGATGCGGAAAATAAAGGGGAAATCAAATACTTGAGCAAAAACGAGTGGTGCTATGAATATTGATAAAGCCAGGCAAAAGATCATCCAATTACAAAACCAATCGAAATTTGAAAAAATGATGGGTGTATGCTCCATATTAACGAGCTTAACGGAAAAAGAAGGATTAAAACCCATCATCGTCGGGGGCTTTGCTGTTGAAATTTACAGTAGAAGTGAATACACAACAGTTGATATCGATCTCATTTTCTCGCGTAGAGATATTATCGATCAATATTTGCAGAAACTTGGTTTTATTAAATCAGGACGTCATTGGTTTCATGAAGAGTTGGGTGTCAGCGTGGAAGTGCCGAATGACATGTTGGATTTAGCCGATCCTGACAAGCTCATTAAATTAAATCTTCAAGATCAGAGTTTTGTTTATGTCATTGGATTAGAGGATATTATATTGGACAGGTTAAGGGCATGCGTGCACTGGACTTCCTTGTCCGATTGCGAATGGGGATATCGGTTGTTTTTACTCCATGACGAGAAATTGGATATGAACTACATGCAGCAAAAAGCAGTGGAAGATCGGACGGAAGAAAAATTAAAACTATGGACTGAAAAAAGAAGCGGCAACAGGTAATAAATCCATAGCCAAAGGCACCCGTGAGAGGGTGTCTTTGGCTCGGGAAGGCTGCAAGCCGCGTTTATTCAGAAAAAAGTGAAAGGATGAGGTGCATACATTTGAGCAATGACATACAAAAAGAATTGGATACACAAATGCAAGAAGGCTATAAGCTTTCCATGGCAGGGAATGAGGAGGCGGCTTCCCGTATATGGATGCAATTGTGGGATAAGATCAAAACATCCATGGATGAACTCGATTTGAAGTACATTGAAGATATGGATCGCATCTTTCAGGGAACACAAAGTATTTTCAACTGGGCTTCTGATTTTGAAATGGAATTGGAGAACGCAGCCAGACGTAATAAAGAGCTTGTTCAAAACAGGATTCGTTTCTGCAATGAATATGTGGCCCGATCGAAGGACAAGGGCGGATTAAATATTTTAAATATGAGACGAGCCGTTGCGGAGGCCCTATTTCAACTGGGCCGCGGGTTGGAAGGAGAGCAGTTGTTCAAGGAGATACTAGAAGAGTATCCGACCTACGGCTGGGGTTGGATCGGATGGTCGGATCAGTATGGGTTGTTTGCACAAAATCAGGACAAGAATAGTGAAAAGGCGATAAGCATACTTAAACAGGCTCTTGGGGTGGAAAATCTGGAAGATCGGCTGGATGTCCTCGATCGATTGAACGCTATATATACAGAATTGGGAATGACTCAAGAGGCGGCTGAAGTACGTCAAATGATCTTGGATCAGGAGAACAAGAATCGTTCGAACCGATTCGCTTCTATTTCCCCGTCGACGGTAAAGAGTATTCCTGTTGCCAATGTTAAAGTCGGACGAAACGATCCTTGTCCTTGCGGAAGCGGGAAAAAATATAAGAAATGTTGTGGAAAGTAATGTAGTAAGAAGAAATGCTGTAGGAAGCAAGCTATGGAAAAGGGGTTTAAATATGCCGATTGTGAAGGAAAGCATGATAGTTTTATCCGCTTTATTGCATGCGCTCACCATGGAAGAGCTTCACGACATACGTCGCGCTCTACATGTTGAAAAAGCGAGCCAGCTGAACAAAACCGATCTGGGTCATCGTTTATCTGCGTATATGGTCGATCACCTGGAAGAGCATCTGGAACGAATGGATCCTGACAGATACAGTTTGTTGAAGAAGGTCATGAAGGCGCCGGGTTCCATTTTGCCGGTATCCGAATTGTCGGATAATGAGTATTATGAGCCGATGTATTTTCAACAATATGGATTCTTGTTTCTGATTGAAGGCGCCGTCATCATGCCGCATGAGATCCGGGAAAGGCTGCATCAAGTGGATGAAAAACGGTTGAAACCCATACTGGACCGCAATTCGCAGTGGATTCGGCTTACCCAGGGACTTCTCTATTATTACGGGAGCATGGGAGTAAAGACATTGATAGAGAAAGTGGAGCATTACACGGGGCAGTCCATCGATGATTTCGAGTATAGGAATGTCATTCATGATTTGGAGCAGTACGATTATAGTGTGCAATACAGCGAATTTGGATTTTCACATTTTTTGGTCGATGACCCGCAGCGTATTCAACTCGAGCATCACAGTCGATCGGAGCTTGATTATTATCCGTTCACGAAAGCTCAGGTACTTCGTGCCGCAGATGACGAATATGTAGACCGCCATACAGGGTATCGTCAGTTTGTGTCATTTTTGCATAAGCATTGGGAAATGGATGAAGAGGAAGCCGATTTGATCGCAGCGGATCTTGCGGAGCGTATCCAACGAGGCGATTCGCCTTCCGAGTTGGTCTCCGGTTTGCAGGAAGAACTGGAATTTACGGGCATGGATCAACTGCAGCAGCTGTCGGAGGTCTTGATGGCGCTCATGAACAATACAAGACTATGGGAATTGAAAGGGCATACTCCCGAGGAGTTGTTCAAAGAAGAGCGAAAACATTTGAAACCGCTGCCGAAGCATCCCTTTCAAGTCGATAAACCTGTGATGAGCCCCGCTCCGCAAGAGACGGGATCTTCAGGAACGGTGTATAGTTTCCAGACAAAAATGAAGGTTGGCCGCAACGATCCCTGTCCCTGCGGAAGCGGCAGGAAATTCAAGAAATGCTGCGGTGCATTGTAATAGTAAATATTTGAAAGAAAGCAATCGGGCATGATTTTTAGTTTTGCAAGTTCGCCTCCATACATGAGAACCTGTTCTGTGAGCGGGTTCTTTTCTAAGGAGAAATTGTAGACGGATCAAATAGTGATAAAAACCGAAGATTGCTGCTGCATTGGCAGCTGTCTATGATGCTTCTCAATCTTCCGATCTCGTAAGAAGTGAAGTTAAGCGGCTGTTTGATAATGTAGTAGCACATGTTACCGACTTTTACGATGTGCGGCCTCAAGATGTTAGAGCAGTTATGGTATATCCAACCTGGCTTAGAGGGACCGAAGCAGATTCAAATTCTCAATAATCTGTTAACAATTGTCTTTCTCGCATGCAGTGGGGACGGCCGGTTTCGGAGCAACAAGAGGAAATCGATCTTCAAGTAATCAATGCATTACTTGGTTTAGGGGTTTCTCATTCTTATTGGGATAATCTTGATCAGACAGCGGCCAATGGAGATACCAAGGCGGCTCTTATTATTCGAAATATCGGGGATTTCCGTCTGGGTTGTTATTTTGCTTTTTTAGTTCCGGTTGAGGATTTGCCGGGAAAAACAGAACGGCTGTCCAAAGGGATAGTTCCCTTTACCCTGATCGGTCATATAGACAAAATTGTCCAAAATGTAGTAATCTATTAATAGGGGGTGGGAATCATGCTCTTTAGACGAAAACCTAAACTGGGGAAAGTGTGTAAGTCTGAGCGTAATGTTGCGGTTTCTACCAATCCGAGCCGACAGCACGCCAGATATGGTGTAGCCGGATTTGATGGAAAAGTTGAAATTGAGTACAAACGGATGCCCGGATGGATGAAAGAGGCAGCCGCTGCTAGACATAATTAAACATAAGTCATTCCTGTTAAGGAGTGGCTTTTTATTTTGGAGAACACCTGATTGATGGAATCAGGTGTTTTTCGGTCATTCACCCACGTTTCGACAAACTTCCATGCAGGGAACTAGTTCATTTTAACTGGAAAATATATCTAGTCTACGACTTCAGTCACTGGTAGAAAAATGGAAGTTCTATAATAATTGTTATATTCTGATTGAATGATTAATAAATATACTTGCAAAATACGAATTTAGATAAAACCATTAATATTTAACATATAAGAAGAGGTGAAAAAATGAAAGAAGAATTCCTCAAAACAGATGGAGGGAAAACGAAGTCCAATGCAATTGAGATTCCTTCGATTTCTTTGCCGAAGGGCGGCGGCGCCATTCAAGGAATTGATGAGAAGTTTTCCGTGAACGCCGTCAATGGAACAGCTTCCTTTTCCATACCCCTTCCTTTCTCTCCAGCCAGGGGAGGCGCTTCGCCCGCTTTATCCTTGACTTATAATTCAGGCGCCGGAAATGGTATTTTCGGCTTGGGGTGGAATTTGAGCCTGCCGTCCATAAAACGAAAAACCGATAAAGGGCTCCCCCAATATTTGGATGACGCGGATTCGGATACTTTTCTTTTTTCCGAAGCGCAAGACCTTGTTCCGGAATTCGCAAAAAAGGCGGATGGCCGTTTTAGTATAGATGCGGACGGAAACTATGTCATCAAAGAAAAAGATTCCCCGGACGGCTTATTCACGATCAGGTTTTACAAACCTCGGATTGAAGGCTTATTTGCAAGAATCGAGAGGTGGTCGGGGAAAGCATCGCGGGAAATCAAATGGCGGATCATTACGAAAGGGAACGTAACGACACTGTTCGGATGGAGCGGCGCATCAAGAATTTCCGACCCGATGGATGCAAATCGAATATTTGCATGGCTGCCTGAATTTGTTTTCGATGACAAAGGCAATTGCGCTCATTACATCTATAAGAAAGAAGACGACACAGGATTTGACCCTTCATTGCTGCACAATAGAAATCGCATGGAAAACGGGAATGTTACCTACACCAATCTGTATTTGGAGAAAGTATTGTACGGCAACAAAGTGCCATATAGGGGGTTAAACGAAGCCTATCCGAATGAGACCGACTACCTGTTCCGCACGGTATTTGATTACGGAGAGTACGACACGAACGCCCCCTATGCGAAAATCAAGGATTGGGATTTCAGAACGGATGCGTTTTCCGATTACAGGGCGGGTTTTGAGATCAGAACCACAAGACTCTGCCAGCGGGTCCTGCTGTTTCATGCTTTTGCCGAGCTCCCCGGCGGTTCGGCTTTGGTGAAATCGCTCGACTTTGGCTACGACACCGCAAGCGAAGCGGACTTTGCTTTTTTAAACTCTGTAACCGCTTACGGATACATAAAGAAGCCGGACGGGACATATACGCAGAAGAATTTGCCGCCGATGGAGTTCGCGTACCAGAAGCACGATTGGAACCGGGATGTCCAATCCGTTTCTGCGGATGCGCGCATTCATGCGCCTGCGGGGCTCGAGGAACCGCTCTATCAATTCACCGATTTGTATGGCGAAGGTCTTTCCGGCATCCTGACCGAACAAGGCGAAGGCTGGTTCTATAAACGCAATTTGGGCGGCGGCAGGTTTGAACAGGCGAAGCCGGTTTCTCCCAAGCCATCTTTCGCCGGTCTTGGTTCACGGCTGCAATTGCTGGATCTGGACGCGGATGGCAGTAAACAGCTGGTAAATCTCAACAACGAGCTAAAAGGTTTTTTTGAATTAAGCGACGAAGAAGCGTGGCAGCCGTTCCGGACTTTTGAAAACCTGCCCAATATTAATTTGGGAGATTCCAATGCCCGGATGATCGACCTCAATGGGGATGGCAAACCGGAGGTTTTCATTACGGAAGATCATCTGTTCACCTGGTACGAGTCCGCGGGCAGGAAAGGATTTGAAAGCTGCCATCACACAGATAAGCCCTTCGATGAAGAAGCAGGCCCTTGTCTCGTATTCGCCGACCCCCAACAAACCGTCTTCCTCGCGGATATGTCGGGCGACGGTCTGACCGATATCGTCAGGATCAGAAACGGGGAAATCTGTTATTGGCCGAATCTCGGCTACGGAAGGTTCGGCGCCAAGGTGGGCATGGACCAAGCCCCGATTTTTGGCCATCCCGATGCATTCAATCCGTCCTGCCTGCGTTTGGCCGATATTGACGGCTCCGGCACCACAGATATCATTTATCTGGGCAAAAACAAATTCACCTGCTGGATGAATTTAAGCGGCAACGCATTCAGCGCCGCTCCATTTGAAATCGACCCCTTCCCTGAAATTCATAACCGGGCCAAAATCACGGTTGCCGATTTGCTGGGCAACGGTGTTGCCTGTATCGTCTGGTCAAGCCCTCTGCCCAAGGATGTCCAAAGCCCCCTGAAATATATCGACCTCATGAACAGCAAAAAACCCCACATCATGATTTCCTACAAAAATAATCTCGGCAAAGAAGTTGCGCTGGAATATACCCCCTCCACCAAGTTTTACATAGAGGATAAGCTTGCAGGCAGGCCATGGGCGACCAAGCTGCATTTCCCGGTCCACTGCGTTTCAAAAACGGAAACCAGAGAGCGAATTTCAGGCTATCGGTTCGTCCGCTCTTACCGATACCATCATGGCTATTACGATCATGCCGAACGAGAATTCAGGGGCTTCGGCATGGTGGAGCAGACCGATGCCGAGGATTTTGAGCATTGGGTCAAAGAAGACGCAAGCAATATCACGGATCAGACGCTGCATCAGGAACCGGTCATTACCAAACGATGGTTTCATACCGGAGCCTTTGCCGGCAGGGGAAATATGCTCAATCCGTTCGCCCAAGAATATTGGCATGAAGAAATGGCGCGGCAGGGCTTTGCTGTCGATAACCATGAAACCGCTTTGCCTAATGCGCGGATCGTGGCCGTGCCGGGATTGGATCCGTCGATGATTGACCGTCTCGGCGCCCAGGAATGGAGGGAAGCCCTGCGCGCCTGCAAAGGCATGAGCTTGCGCGCGGAAACATTTGCTTATGATGCTCCGTCATCCGGAGCGACACCCGACCAAATCCACCAACAACTCACCCCCTACTCCGTTGCAACGCATAATTGCGTGATCGAACTGCTCCAGCCAAAAGGGCAAAACAAGCACGCCGTATTTATTGTCAAAGAGAGCGAGGCCATCACCTACAGCTACGAGCGAAACCTGGAGGACCCGCGGATTGCCCACACCCTCAACATCAAACTGGATGAATACGGAAACGTATTGGAATCGGCCTCGGTGGTCTATCCGAGACGAAAGCCGGATCTTTCGCTGCCGATAGAAACGCAGGAGGCGCAGGGGAAAACCCTGATTGCCTATACGCAAAACAGCTTTACCAATGATATTGATACCGACGCCTCATACAGGCTGCGGCTTCCGGCGGAAACGAGGACGTACGAGTTAAAGAATGTGGCCCGAAGCGGCCCATTATATGCCGTACAAGATTTTGAGGGGATTCTCGCGAATGCCGTTGAAGCGGATTACCACCAAGTTGACCAAAATCCCCCGCCCGGAGCCTCGCAGAAAAGATTAATCGAGCACGTCCGCACCGTCTATCGCAGCAATAATTTAAAGGATGCTTTGCCGTTGTATCAATTGGCCTCGTTGGCGCTTCCTTACGAAAGCTATCAATTGGCTTATACGCCGACCCTTGTCGGCCATATATTTGGCGCCAAGGTTGCGGACGACCTGATGCAGGAGGCCAAATTCACCCGCAGGGAAGGCGATGGCGGCTGGTGGATCCGCTCGGGAACGATCCAATTTGTCGATGTGGGGGAAGCCCTGGCCGACGCCCGGGAACGTTTTTATCTTCCCATTTCCTATACCGATCCCTATGGCGCCAAAACCAAGGTGAAATATGACGGCAGCTACCGCCTTTTCATTGAAGAAACCGAAGATGCATTGGGCAATAAAACCAAGGTCGAGCTGTTTAATTTCAGGACGCTTTCGCCGCAGCGAATGAAGGATCCGAACCACAATATCTCCGAAGCCATCAAAGATGAATTGGACCTGGTGAAGGCCATGGCGCTATTCGGCAAAGGGAATGAAGCCGATGACCTGATTGGCTTGAATGAGTTTTCTTCTCCGACCGAAAATACGCTGGTCTCCGATTTCTTCCATACGCCGGCTTCCGATATTTTGGTCGATCATGCGAAAAACTTGCTGCAGCATGCCACGGCCAGATTCGTCTATGACTTCGACGCTTATCGAAACTCAGGCAAACCCGCGGTTGTCGCCTCCATTGCAAGGGAAGCGCATTTTCAGAAAAACAATGCTTCGCCTATTCAGATCAGCTTCGAATACTCCAACGGCCTGGGTCATGTAGTGATGAAGAAGGCGCAGGCTGAGCCGGGTCCGGCCAAGCAGGTTACGGTCAATCCCGACAATTCGTACACGGTCGCGGAGATCGACACCGCAACGCTCAGCCCCAAGCAGCTGCGATGGATCGGCACCGGCAGAACCGTGCTGAACAACAAAGGCAATGCCGTCAAACAATACGAGCCGTACTTTTCGGTCACGCACAACTACGAGGATCTGAAGGAACTGGTGGAAACCGGGGTTACGCCCATCCTGCATTACGACGCGCCGGGGCGGCTCGTCAAAACCGAAATGCCCGACGGCACTTTGTCCCGCACGGCATTCGATTCATGGAAGCAAGTCATCTATGATCCGAACGACACGATCTTGGAATCCTCTTGGTATCACAAACGCGCCAACCGGTTGATCGATGCCGAGCTTATGGTGGCGGGCAAGGATCCGGAGAGGGAGAAAGCTGCTGCCGATCAAGCGGCCAAGCATGCCGGCACCCCCAAAGTCCTGCACTTGGATTCGCTGGGCAGACTGGTATTGGCGGTTGAACATAATAAACATGTGAAAGCCGGCGAGGATGAATTTTACCTGACCCGGGCCGATCTCGATATCGAGGGCAATCTGCGCAAGGTTACCGATGCCCGCGGCAATGCGGCGATGCAGTACAAATACGACATGCTGGGAAACAAGGTCTATCAGATCAGCATGGATGCCGGCAAGCGGTGGCTGCTGATGAATATCATGGGAAATCCGCTTCGCACCTGGGATGAGCGGAATCACGAGTTTCAATATTTCTATGATATCCTGCATCGGCCGATCCAAAGCAAGGTCATCGGCGGTGATGGCGATGTTCCCCTTAACCATATTTTTGACAGGATATTTTACGGAGAGGGCGAGGCAAACCCTGAGCTGAAAAACCTCAGGGGGCAGGTCATCAGGCATTACGACACCGGCGGATTGATGGAAACGCCCGAATATGATTTTAAAGGACAGCCGAAATCCGTCACCCGCAAGCTGTTTAACAATTATAAAGGCGTTGCCGACTGGAAAGACGAGAATCTAGTCTCGGATCTTGAATCCGAAAGCTTCACCTTTATGACAGAAGTAGATGCTCTCGGAAGAATCACGAAACAAATTGCACCTGACGGCAGCATCATTACGCCATCCTATAACGAAGCCGGATTGCTTGACAGTGAAAGCATTTCCCATCCCGGAAGTTCCGTTGCTACAGTCTATATTAAAAACATCGACTACAACGAAAAAGGGCAGCGCAATAAAATCATCTATGGCAATGACGTCATCACCCGGTTTTTTTATGACGAACAAACCTTCCGGCTAAAGCGTATGGAAACCAAACGGCAAAACAACGATCCGCTTCACGATTGGCATTACACCTATGATCCGGTCGGGAATATTACGCATATCGAAGACAAAAACATTCCGATTGTATTTTTTGACAACCAAAAAATTGCCGGAGTATCTGCCTATACTTACGATGCGCTTTACCGTCTGGCGGAGGCCACCGGCAGGGAAAACAATGCGCCGCTGTCCTTTGACAGCAAAGACAATTGGAACGACATCGCTTTCATGCGGCAGTTAAACCCTGGCGATCCGATAGCCATGCGGAATTATACCCAAAGCTACGTCTATGACGCGGTAGGCAACATTCTGCAGATGCGGCATCAGGCTGCAGGAAACAGCTGGACAAGGGATTACAACGTTCAGGCTGCCAATAATCGCCTGATCGGCACGCAAATTGGCGCAAATACATACAGTTATCAGCACCATCCGCGTCATGGCTTTATGACCGCCATGCCCCATTTGGAAGAGATGGGGTGGAACTTTAAAGAAGAGCTTGTACGAACCGTCCGTCAGAGACGCACAGACGGCGGCACGCCGGAAACTACTTATTACCAATATGACGGGCAAGGGCAACGGGTCCGAAAAATCACCGAGAACCAGGCCGATGCAGGCAATCTCCCGAGCAAAAAAGACGAGCGTATCTATATCGCCGGATATGAGCTGTACAAACAGCACAGCGGCACGGATGCAGGGTTGGAACGCACCAGCCTGAGCCTGACGGACAAACAGCACCGTTTTGTCATGATCGACACCGAAACCAAGCCCAAGGTTGTATTGGGCATACCTATGGGGCGAACCAGTCCCGTTCAAACGGTGCGTTATCAGCTGCACAACCATATTGGCTCGGCGGCGTTGGAGCTGGATGATACAGCGCGGGTTATCAGCTGCGAAGAGTATCATCCTTACGGAACCACGGCCTATCAGGCCAAGAACGCAGCCATCAAATGTGCCGCCAAACGCTACCGCTACACGGGCATGGAGCGGGACGAAGAAAGCGGATTGGAATATCACAGTGCAAGGTATTACGCGCCTTGGTTAGGCAGGTGGTTGAGTGCGGACCCGATTGGGATTGGAGATGGGGTCAATCTTTATGCGTATTGCCAAAATAATTCCATTAGAAAATTTGATAAGAATGGCAAGCAAGGGATGGATGCGAATGAAATTGGCATGGGAATGATGTGGGATAGAATGGGGCAAGAGCTCAGCGCTATGTGGACGGGTCTTTTTGGAGGAAGCGCATATATAAATCCGCGATCCAATACAGTTGATATTTCACCGCCTAGTGGAGGAGTGGGAGGTGTAACAGGGGGGATTATTAGAGCCGGTACATTGCGTATTGTCCCTATTGAGGATAACCCGACTCCATCAAGCTTATATGGCCTTGAAATGGGAGCTGGGCTCGTTCCTGTTTTGGATCCGGGAGCTAGATTAGTTACAGGAACTACAGTTACCGGACAAGATACTAGTCGTGCATGGGCTGCAGTCCAATTTGGAGTTGATGTTGTGCCCTTTGCGCTTGAACTGCATGCGATATCTACTGAATCGCGTGTTTTGTCGGCGGAATCTCGCTTGCTGTCGGCGGAATCCCGAACAGTTTCACTTGAAGCGGATACAATACACATTGGATCTTCAGGAAATCCAACCAGACGGCCAACCGTAACCAATCCCACATGCAGAGGGGATTTGTGCGTTGCCGATGTAGGCGCGCATGAAGCAAATATGAATCTTAGTCCCGGCCAGCGACCCGTTACAAATACTGAATTTGTCGAAGCAGCAGGAAGACCTGTAAGCAGGGTTGAAGCACCAATTAGCAACACGGGGGAGGCAACCAGTTTTTTAAATAAAGGGTTTGAAGGCTTGCATCAGAGCGGTCGAATCAGCAGGCCTATCAGGGCTTCCATTCCAATTGAGCCTGTGCCGCAGCCGGGCAATTATATGGCACTTGTAGATGGACCTATGGGGGAACATGCCATTCATGCCACAGTCACAGATGAAATTATAGGAAGGAGATTTATTTCTGAAGGAAGGTTGGTTACCGAAGCCGAAGCCTTGGAAATTGCAGAGAATGGGGGCACTTACACAAGCCAAAACATTTACAGAATCGAATATTACGATCCGCAAAATGGGGTTTGTATCCAACCAACTTCCCGTCCGAGATCATTTGTGAGGCTGCAATAACTAATCCCAAAATTAAGGAGAGTCATGCCATGGATCTGAAAATCGATTTATTTAAATCGAACTTAAAATCCGTTAAACAACAAAAAACGTTTGAGAATATCTACAAGAAAAACAACGGCAACTGGTCCGCCATCAAATCCGAGCTCGCCGGGGAAGATGGCTTTACGCCCGCAATCATCAACAACCTGGAATTTACCCATCGCCTGGCCAAGTGGAGCAACAAAAACAATGACCTGATTTCGGTTTTTAAAAATGACGACCAGATCCATTCCATGCGCGATATTGCGGCAAAATTCAATAAAGCGGCATTCATCAAGAAGGTGGAGGGGGCTGCTCCGGCTGGTTCGGAGGAAGACAAAAAAGCCTTCGCCCTCGATCTGTACCGCCGGCTGTTCGGCATGGAGCCGACGGCCATGCTGGTCAACATGATCAAAGATCCGCAAGTCCCGATCTTGAATGACGCGATCGGCGGCAACGTGGCGTCGGTTTTGGAAAAGCAGCCCGATTTCAATATCAAAACCGCTTCGATCTATACAGTCATCAAAAACGAAGAGGCGTTGAAGGATATCCCCCTTGAAAGCCGCGAAACGGTGATCGGCCAGCTTAAAACCCTGCAGCGCATCGCAGCGGTCAGCCCGGACACGGATGCACTGCCGGTGCTGTACAACGCGAATTTGCATTCAGCCATGCAAATTTCGGCCATGCCACAAACGCAATTCATGGCCGTCCTGAGCCAAAGCGGTTTGGATGACAACACCCTGATGCAGATTCATGCCAATGCCCAACAGGCGCGCGTGCGCAACGAACAGGCCATCATGGCGTTAAGAGAAGCAGGTCGGGGTACAGGCGTTGCCATGATCGATAAAAGTATGAATATGACCGCTGACGCCAAGATGGAAACAAGGAGCTTGAACGTCGGGGCTGAGCAAGAGAGAGCTCCTTCCACCCTCGAAGAAACCTTGGCCAAGCACAATCTTTCCTGGGATCTGCTGTTTGGCGATGCCGATTTCTGCGAATGCGGCGAGTGCAATTCTGTGTACAGCGCGGCGTCCTACTATGTGGAGCTGCTGCAATATCTGCGCAACAACAATCTCGATCCCGATCCCGGCAACCCGATTGCAATTAAATCCAATCCCAAAGATATTTCCGGCTCACCTCTTGAAAAGCTGTTTGACCGCAGGCCCGATTTGGGCTGTCTGGAACTCACCTGCCAAAATACAAATACCGTCCTGCCCTATATTGATTTAGTCAATGAGGTCATGGAAAACTACGTCGCATTCAAGCGCCTGAAACCTTTTAATGTTGAGGATGAAGCCAGCAGCGAACTGCTTGCCGAACCGCAGCATACCGAATATCAAGCGTATTGCATCCTGAAACACGAGGTTTACCCCTTTACCCTGCCTTACCATCAACCCATCGATGCCGCAAGAATTTACTTGAATCATTTGGATACCAGCCGCTACGAACTGATTCAAACGTTTAGAAAAAACAATTCGAATCCGGATGCGGAACTCGCCCGCTTAAAAGATGAGGCCTTGGACAGGGCCGCCGATGCCGAATTCTTGGGGCTGATCCCGGAACAATATGTGATCCTGACCAAAGAATGCTTTGAAAGCAAAGCCTTGATGGAAAAGCTGAAAAACAAAATCCTCACCGATGACGAATATCGGCAAATGATTGGCGTCAAACCGGTATGCAAGTACTATGGCTTTGACGATGATGCCGCCATGCTGGGCGACGACGGACTTACTCTCATTAAAAAACAGTTTTTGCGCCGTACAGGCATCGACTACTTCAATCTGGTCGACCTGTTGAAAACGGAATACATCAATCCCTGCATGCCGAAAGGCAAATCGAAAACGATCATGGAAAGCTTGCACTTCAGCTATCGGTTTATGCAGAACTATGCCAAGGCGCACGGCATGGATCAAATGGCGGAAGCTCTCGTTAAAGGCGAAAAACTGGCCGAGCTCGCACCATTGCTTAAAGAACAAATTGAATTGCTTACGAACAAAGCAACCTTGAGCTGCCCCGGGTCAAGCGGAAATGCAGTAGAGGTCTCCGATAAAGACATCATCCATTGGGTGAAATGCCACTTTGAAAAAGCAGGCAAGATGATCGTGATCGAAAGCGGAAGAGGCTGCGTGAACGGCAGGATTGAGGGAGCCAGGCGGGTACTTATTGTTGAAGATTGCCGAATTTTCATTGATGTCGGCGAGAAGAAGATTGAAATAGGAAGTATCGATCCAAAAACCGGGCAAATGTCGTTTGAAAATGAACAACCCGCCATAAATAAGACGGCTTTGAAAGATGCATCGTTCGTTGGCGATCAAGGTGAAAAAGGCGTTTTTCTGGTCATTGGCGATCAGCTTCATCTGGTCTTTCCGGAACAAAAAGACAGCTGCGATCTCGATACGGCGCTGCTTCGGCATTTGGACGGCACGCCTTTGACTGTAGAGGAATATGACCGGATTCACCGGTTCATCCGTTTATGGCGCAGGCTGGGTTGGACGATTGACGAAACCGACCGGGCCATTGCGGGCCTTGGCCATGGAATAAACGAGACGGCTCCGGACAATCATTCGGCAGACAGCCTTTGCGATCATTGCGGCGAAGAGGATTGCGGCACTGCGGGTTGCGATGACTGTGAAGAAGATACGGCCGCACAAGACGGCGACATCAACCCGAATCTGATCCGCCAGCTTGCAGCTGTAAAGAAGCTGTTGGATCAAACGGGTCTTGAACTGATCAAGCTGCTGTCTTTTTGGAACAATATCAGCACTGCCGGGGAAAAGCCGCTTTATCAGCGGCTGTTCCTGACCCACAATGTATTGGGAATCGATGACATCTTCAAGGCGAATGATAAGGGCAATTATCTGACGGGTGACGCCAAATTGCTTGATCATCTTCCGGTGGTGATGGCTTCTCTCAATCTATCTGCCGATGATATCCAGGCGATTATGAAGGTGTCCGGAATTGACGGCAAGCTTACCCTGGACAACATGTCCATCCTCTATCGCTATCGTCTTTTATCCAAAGTGTTGGGTTTGAGAATTCCCGCCTTTATCCGTATTTTGCCTTTGTTCGGCAATGTTTTTCAGGATGCCCATGCGACCCTCGAATTTATGGAGCGTTGGGGAAGAATGGAGGAATCCGGATTTACCCATCAGCAGCTGAATTACATCATCCGGGATGCGGATGACGAAATGAAACCCTTTGCCCCTGCCCAAAAGGACATTTTGCTGCTGAGCAAAACGCTGTATGACGGCTTGAATGCCATTGATGAAGCGCACAAAGACTTGCAAGCCGACGCTTCCATTACCGACCCCGCATTGCAACAAATTAACATTCAGGAACAAGCGACCGGCGCGTTGATCCGAACCAAAACCGGCCTGCTTTTTGAATCCGACGCGGTTGAAAAAATCATGGGCCTATTGGAAGGCACCAACGTCTTTACGACCAATGCCCCTAAAAATGTGAACGTTGCTTTGCCGGATTCCAGCACGCTCAACAATAAACTCAAATATGATAAAACCCTGGGCGCCATTCAGATTACGGGAATTTTGACCGAATCTGAAGCTGCCGATTTTAACAACATCAATGGCAGTTCCGATTGGGCCAAGGCACTGACACGCATTCAAAAGCAGCAGGACAAATTATTTAAAGAGCTTTTGTCCGGTGTATTTGAAAACGAACAAACCAAAACCGAGGTGGAGAAAGCGCAATTGGAAGCCATCCTCAAATCGGGGGACATCCGCATTCCGTTGGACAACATCCCGGAAGGGGAGGCGGATCCCAATACCGCCCCGCCCAAACGGGCGGCCTTCCTGGAAATCTTTTTGCCCTATTTGCGCCGGCAGCTGTCCCGTCGTTTCATCATCGATAAGCTTGCCGATTTCACCGGGCTTGACGTGAAAATCACTGATGCTCTGGTTTCGGAAGTGTTGAAGCTGGGTTCGCCGGCGGCGCCGATTTACGGGATTTTTGAGAAAATCAAGGAAAGCGCCAAGCCGGACGAGACGAATTGGAGCGGATATCTTATCCCTGCCGCCAACACCGGTTATACATTTATTGTTAAAAACAGCGATACGCAGCCGACGGTTAGCATCGATGGGGAGGTTTTGGATTTTACGGCCCAGGAAGATCCGACCAATGAATGGTGGAGCGGGACGATGCAGCTGCAGGCCGGGAAATTGTATAAATTGGCCACGACCGGCGCAGGGCTCGCCAATTTGTTCTGGAAAACGCCCGCATCCGCCATTACGTTCATCCCTTCATCCGCGCTGATTCCCGATTTTGCTTCCAAGCCATGCGAACCTGCCTTAATCGCCTTGAAAAAAGCGGCCATACTGGTATCCGCCTTTGAGTTAAGCGCGGATGAAATCCGCTTTTTGGACCTGCATCCTGCCGACTTTGACAACCTCGATTTTAATGCGCTTACCCTTGTGCAGTGGCTGCGCTTGGAGGCGACTGTCAGACTGCGCAATTCCTTGCCGCAGGCCAAGCTGAGCCTGCTTGAGTTTTGGAATTGGGTTAATGATGCCGCGTCGGATGAGACCGATCTCGTTGAAAAGATCGTCGATCTCACCGCCTGGCAAACAGAACGCATCGAGAAATTAATCGCCGCGAATCATTTCAATATTGGCAAAGCAGCAGACTATCGCAACGAGAAAAATCTTCTGAAACTGCAGGAAGCCATAACGGCAGCCGACAAAATCGGCATGGACCTTGATTTGCTTTTCGAATGGGCCGTGCCTGTTTCCAAGTTCAGCACCTGCCGCAAAATAGCCGACGGCATCAAAAACGCCATTCGCGCCAAATACAACCAAACCGATTGGGAGCAGGTCGTCAAGCCTCTCAACGACCGGCTGCGCAACAATCAGAAAGACGCGCTGATCGGTTACTTGCTGCAGCAAAAAGAATTGATCGCCTGGAACGTTGCGGACGCGGACGGATTATTCGAATATTTCCTGATCGATGTGCAAATGGATGCCTGCATGGAAACCTCGCGCATCAAGCAGGCCATCTCATCCGTGCAGCTATTTGTGCAGCGCTGCTTTCTGGGCTTGGAGGAAGAGCACAACGGCATAAAGCCGGATATTTTGGACAGATCCCGTTGGGATTGGATGCAGCGCTACAGAGTTTGGGAAGCCAACCGCAAAGTATTCCTGTATCCCGAAAACTGGATCGAAAGCAATCTTCGGGACGATAAAAGCCCGTTCTTCAAGGAGCTTGAAAGCGAGCTGCTGCAGAAAGACATCAATAAACAAAATGTCATCGACGCGCTTAAGTCCTATCTCTATAAAGTGGATGAAGTGGCCAATATGGAAGTGGTCGGGCTGTATATCGACGGAACGATGGCCGATTGGAAGTGGAGCAAAGACTCCAAGCTGCATGTTTTCTCCCGCACGCGCAATGCCCCCTATCTGTTTTATTACCGGTATTTGGCTTTGGATGAGATGAACTGGTACCCCTGGGAGAAGATGCAGATTGACATACCGAGCTATGATGTGGAAGACCCCGCTACACATGAGGTGACGGATAATGGATGCTACCTTATACCGGTTGTTTGGAACAAACGCTTGCTGGTTTTCTTCCCGCAGATCATGAAGAAAACGAAACCTAATCCCGATTCTACCAGCGGCAATTTCAACTCGCTTGGAAATGATTCCGACGGAATCAGGAAATCAAAGCCGATCACTTACTATGAGATCAAAATGGCCTGGAGCGAGTACAGAAATGGAAAATGGAAGCAGAAACAGATCAGCAAAGACGCCGTTCTCTCGGATCCAAGGGACGATAAAAACGATCTTCAATACTTCAAGTTTGTGCCCATCGTATACGAAAACAAAGTCCTGATTGACGTTGACGACAATCTGGACAGCGACGGAGGATATAAAGGCGCCTTCGAGTTTAACGGGACTGCTGTAACCAAGGCCGGAGCCATTTCTACCGAATCGATTTCAATCGACTATTTCAATCAAGACAATGGAAGGATGTACTCATGGCAAATCGATTCTTCGAGTTTGACAAGACAAAACACGGATGTTTATTTTTATGAACAAAGCTCCAGAGAAATCATGGGGTTTGAATCTGTTCAAAGGGCATTTAATCATCCGGATACCCGGAAGCTGTTGGGCAAAATAAATCTGGGCCAATTGGAGCTTTTCTTCAAAGAAAACCTGTCGATGCCGGCAGACAGCTTCGGTCCGTTCGATCAGGACGATAATTCATCTACCCCCGATATTTATCACGAGCTGAAACGATCCTATTCGCTTTATAATTGGGAGTTGTTCTTCCATACGCCGATTCTATTGGCGGATGCGCTCAGCAAGGCGCAGCAATTTGAAGAAGCCATGAAGTGGTTCCACTTTGTGTTCAACCCGATTGCCGACGAGAATGAGGACAATCGATTCTGGCAATTCAAACCGTTCAAAAATATGAACAGCCAACGGATTTTGGACAGCATTTTCAATAACCTCAAGCCTAACACTGCGGATAACACCATCAACGAATGGCGGAATAAACCTTTTATGCCGCATGTGGTGGCGCGCAGCAGACCGGTCGCCTACATGAAATGGGTCGTCATGAAATACATCGACAACCTTCTGGCTTGGGGCGATTACTTGTTCCGTCAGGACACGATTGAAACCATCAACCAGGCAACCCTGCTCTATGTATTGGCAGGCCATATCCTGGGCCCGCGGCCCATGATGATACCGAAGCGGGGCCAAATCAAACCGCAGACTTATCTCAGTTTGCTGGATAAATGGGATGCTTTCGGCAATGCCATGGTCGAGCTGGAATTGGCGGCACCCTTCAGCAATCAAACGGATTTCCCCATTGGCGCGGTCAATCATGAGCTCGCTTTCGCCAATATCTTTGGTCTGGCCTCGTCCTTATATTTCTGCATTCCCAACAATCCCAAGCTTATGGGCTATTGGGATACGCTGGCCGACAGGCTGTACAAGATCCGCCATTGTCAAAACATTGAAGGCGTTTTCCGCAAGCTCCCCTTGTTTGAACCGCCTATCGATCCTGCATTGCTGGTCAAGGCCGCCGCACAAGGTTTGAGCATAGCCTCCGTATTGAATGATCTGAATTCGCCGATGCCGAATTACCGGTTCTACTATTTGCTGCAGAAGGCTCTGGAATTATGCAATGAATTAAAGTCCATGGGCAGCGCCATGCTTTCCGCGATTGAGAAAAAAGACAACGAAACCCTCGCGCTGATTCGCGCCAAGCACGAGGGGGTCATGCAGAATCTGGTGATGGAAATCAAGAAAAAACAGCTGGAGGAAGCGCAAAAAAATCTGGAAAGTCTGATGCAAAACCGCAAAACGCCGGAAGCCAGGATGAAATATTACCTGAAGCTGAGCGGTCTGGATGAAGGTTTGGTGCCCAAAGTTACGGCTGATTTCAATGGAATTCCCAACGAGATTGTGACTGTGGACGGGGATAGCGGATTAAAATTGATACCATTCGAAAAAGAGGATATGGATAAAGCAAGTGAAGCTGCGAATTGGCAAGAAGCTATTGGTGCAACTGAAACCATAGCAAGCATATTTAATATCATTCCTTCCTTGGGAGGCTATGTGACGCCAATCGGAGTGGGAGCAACCGCCACTTGGGGAGGATCGAATTTGGGATCGGCCGCTTCTGCCGTCGCCCGGGGCATGCAAACCCATTCGAACAAACTGACCTTTCAATCTACCCAATCCGGTAAAAAAGGCGGCTTTACCCGCGCCCTGCAAGAACGTATTTTCCAGGCCAACGCCGCCGGTTATGAGCTGAAACAGATCGACAAGCAAATCACCGCCCAGCAAATACGAATCGATATTGCCAACCAGGACATAACCAATCAACAAAAGGCAATCGACAATGCCAATGAAGTGGAAGAATTTATCAAGAACAAATACTCCAGCGAAGAGCTGTACACTTGGATGAGGGGAAGCTTAAAAACCTTATACCATCAAGTTTATAATTTGGCTTATGAGCTCGCTAAAAAGGCCGAGAAAACGTATTGCTTTGAAAGAGGCATCAGCAGCGCCAATTTTATTCAGTCCGGTTATTTCGATGCGGGCAGAGACGGACTGTTGGCGGGCGAGCAGCTCTATGTGGGACTGAAGCAGCTCGAAGCGGCTTACCAAAACGAACGGGGTTACGATTACGAAATAACCAAGCAAATCTCCCTATCTCAAATCAATCCTTTGGCCATCATCCAGCTCAGGGAAATCGGCAAATGTGAATTTGCGCTGCCGGAAGTCCTGTTTGATATGGATTACCCGGGCCATTACAAACGCCGTATCAAATCGGTATCGATTTCCATTCCTTGCATCGCCGGTCCTTATACGGGCATCAATGCGACGCTCCGTCTATTGGAGAATAAATTCCGAAACACGGCGATCGGCGGCAAGGCGTACGAAGAAAATACCGAGGAAACGGATGACAGGTTCAGCTCTTATACAATACCGATCAATGCGATCGCGGCCAGCTCGGCGCAGAATGACAGCGGAATGTTCGAGCTCAACTTCAAGGACGAGCGGTATTTGCCCTTTGAAGGAGCGGGGGTGATCAGCAAGTGGCGGTTGGAATTGCCGGCATTCAGACAATTTGACTACCACACTATTGCCGAAGTGATTATTCACTTAAAATATACATCCTGCGAAGGCGGCGAGCGGCTGAAATCCGCCGCAGCCAAATCCGTATCGAAACAGCTTGAAAGCATGGAACAGGAGCTGAATGAAACAGGCTTGCATGCGGCATTGAATCTTAAACATGATCTGCCCAATGAGTGGCTTTTGCTCAAAAAGAACGGATCGGTTGATTTGAAAATTGACAAGTCAAGGCTGCCCTATATGGCTCAAACCCTTGATGCCGCCATTGAGGATGTAATGTTTGTGGCAAAGGTCAAGGACAACCCGGCTGCTTTTTCAGTGAACGTTGACGGCAACGCGATTAGTCTTGACAGAATCGATGAATGGAAGCTTTGCCGAGGGAGCAGCTCGGATATCGATTTGGGCAAATCCTTCGCATTATCGGTCGATCCCGCACTATTGAATAATCTTGAGGAATTGATCATGGTTGTGAAGTATAGTTTTTAAATAGTTTCAGGCATTAAGGCAGTCCATTCCTACTAAGCCAGATGTCGGTGGCTCTGACCTTCAGGCCAGCGCTCTCTGTCTTTACATAGAACTGAAGGAACGAAGGAATGCTTAATGTTTTTCCTCAACTTAAAGATGTGTGTGAAATAACTAAGTAAAAAAAGAGGGATTAGCGAGCATCGCTAGTCCTTCTTCATAAAGTTTCTTATAAAAATGACTCCTACCGGACAAGTGCATCCGGTAGGAGTCATCAGCCTTTCGGCGGTTGCGGCGAACTCCATCGCCATTCCTTTTTTGCTATACTTGAGCATACTCCGGGGTTGAGAAAAGATATTATTTTTTGAGTTTGAACCAAAATTTCATTTTTCTGGGTGAAGTGAGTATTGACTATGTTTGAATTCTCCATGTCAAAAGCGTTGTGCTGATGGCAACGGACAATATCGTAATAACTGAAAGCAAAAATGTTTCTTGAGAGATCAATACCCCTCCAAGGAACACGATAATGGCATCGATAAAAAAGATCACAATTCCAACATTGAGCGCAAAAAGATCTGACAAAAACAAGGCCAGCAAATCTGTGCCTCCTGTACTCGTTTCATATCGAAGCATGATTCCGATACCGGTTCCCACCAAAATTCCGCCGATAATGGAACTGAACAAAGGGGGCAGATGGCAGGAAACACACGAATCCTTTTCATAATGCTTGATAACATCAATCATTAAAGAGGATAAAATCATTCCGACAATACTATTGTAGAAATAGGGGCGGTAACGATACCAGGCATAAAGAAATATGGGGATGCTGCATAACAGCATGACCCATCCGATCTTCATCCCCCATAAATAATGT
Organism: Ferviditalea candida; assembly: GCF_035282765.1. GTDB lineage: Bacteria > Bacillota > Bacilli > Paenibacillales > KCTC-25726 > Ferviditalea > Ferviditalea candida. The sequence goes on from NZ_JAYJLD010000039.1 coordinate 31,441, forward strand.
AAAATAAGAGCAATACCGATCACTCCGCCGTCCAGCAATTCATGGGGTACAAGAAAGAAGTTAATGCCAATCGCTAAAATAATACATCCTGAAAGGATGGCAAGGGCTTTTTGCATGATCCGTCATCACCTCAATCACCAATCAAATTTCACGCTGGTCCCGTTCGCGGGTTTCTATATGAAATAAATAGACTCCCACCAATGAGATAACTTATTGGTAGAAGTCATCAAACTTTCGGCGGTTATGGAGAACTTAATCACCCTTAGCTTGTATTATATTTATGTCTGGTTTGTCGCATTTATTACATTTAACCTTTTTTATACTTGTTAAAGGTGGACAAAGCATCGACGCCGCATATGAAACCATTAAGCAAGCCGAAGACAATTTTAATTTGATCCATACAAATTACGCCAAAAAGGACCGGGATCAATTAGAGCAGCT
>NZ_JAYJLD010000040.1 GCF_035282765.1 Ferviditalea candida
TAATGGGATATGTTCTTGGCTGAACGGTTCCCAGTATAACAAGAGGCGCTTTTTGTTTTCAAAGGGCAAATTACTTCATTACAGGAATGGCTCCTTTTTAACTTTGAAAAAATTGAATACTATCCAACTCTTTTTTCAATTCGTGCCGGATTCTCTCACCCCCTTACCGGTTATATTGAATTTCTAGAGCTTTGCCAATATTCCGCCATCGACCGCCAGGCTGGCTCCAGTAATAAAGGAAGCGTCGTCAGATGCCAAGAATGCAGCCGCCTTGGCCACCTCTTCCGGCCTCCCCATCCTGCCAATCGGATGCATACGTTCAAGCGTTTCTCTCAGTTTTTTCGGATCCGAAGAAGCCGCTATTTCCCTTTGCACCATCGGCGTATCGATTGCTCCGGGCATAATGCAGTTCACCCTCACTTGGTATGGTGCCGCTTCAAGAGCCAAGGCGCGATTGAAGGCGACAACCCCGCCTTTTGAAGCCGCATATGCGGAAATTTCCTCATACGTACATAAGGCGTGTGGAGATGCGGTTATCAATATGACGCCGGACCTCTGCTGCATGAAATGTTTTAATGCATACTTGGAACAAAGAAAAACGCCTTTTAAATTGACATTCATCACTTTGTCCCATTCATGCACTTCTATATCCATTATGTACTTTTGCAGTTCAATCGCCGCGTTGGCATACATGATATCAAGTCCGCCAAAATGATCCAGGGCCAGCTTGACCGCGTCCTTGACAGATTGTTCATCAGAAACATCCATATAAGTACTAATCGCTTCTCCTTGCTGCTCGGCAATCATTCCAACGGTTTCCCTGCCGCCGGCTTCATCGATGTCGCCGACGACGACTTTCATCCCTCTTGAAGCAAATTCAATTGCTGAAGCTCTGCCTATGCCGTTCCCGGCTCCAGTAACGATAGCAACCCTGGCTTTTGACATGTTCTTCAATCCCTTTCCTGTTTTATGTTCCTTATTAGGGAACGTCGTTCCCCGATATAGATAAAATATCAGGCCCGAAATCCGAGCCTGCTTGAAATTACTCTGGCATATTGGGGGTGGCCGAAACAATTTTATCCATGCCTAATAGATTCAAGATATTAAAAATATTTTTTATATCTAAATAATTATTTTAATAATACTGTGTTTTCAAAAATTTATCAATACTGTTTTTTAATTTTTTGAAATTTAAAAACAGAAATTTGCCGCTCCTTTCGGAGCGGAACCTCATATGCTGGCGTTTACCAGATGGGCACAAAATCGTTGATTTCCTCTAAAATACCGTCAATTTGCCGCAAAATCTCATCCGTTAACCTTACCTCGACAGCCTTTGCATTTTCCTCGATTTGCGCGGGACGGCTTGCACCGATGATGGCCGAGCTGACGCCGGGCTGACGGAGCACCCAGGCCAAAGCCAGCTGAGAGAGTGAAATTCCCATGTCTATAGCGAGATCTTCAAGCTGCTGAACCCTGTTTAATACGTCATCCCTGAGATAGCTTTTGATCCATTGATTCGTCTCGTCGTTCGCTGCGCGAGTGCCGGACGGCACGGGATGGCCCGGCTTGTACTTGCCGGTCAGAATCCCCTGCGCTAGTGGAGAAAACACAACTTGTCCCAAACCTTCTCGCTCGCTGATCGGAAGTACTTCTTTTTCGATATAACGAACGAGCATATTGTAAATCGGCTGATTCGATATTATCGGATGAAGATTCATCTGTCTGCCGAGCCGAACCGCATCGACAATCTGTGCGGCGCTCCATTCACTTATGCCCGCATAAAGAACTTTACCCTGCGTGACAAGGTCATCCAAAGCTCGAAGCGTTTCTTCCAAGGGGACGGAGGTGTCATATCGGTGGCATTGATATAAATCGATATAATCTGTGCCCAGCCGCTTTAAGCTCGCTTCGCATTGTTCCATAATGTGCTTGCGGGATAGTCCTCTATCATTCGGGCCGTCTCCCATTGGAAAATAAACTTTGGTAGCAAGCACATAACTGTCTCTTGGATAGGATTTCAAAGCTTCGCCGACGACGGCTTCCGCTGCCCCGCGATTGTAAGCATTGGCCGTGTCGAAAAAATTGATTCCAAGGTCATAAGCTTTATAAACGCATTCTTTCGCAGTCTCTCTTTCCACTGCTGTACCATAAGTCAACCAACTGCCCAAACCGATTTCGCTGATCCTCAATCCGCTGTTGCCCAGACGACGATAATTCATCTCTTTACCTCCAATGTATTTGGTTTTATTTGATATGAATGATATGATGTTCCATCAGCCAAGCTACCGATTCGCAAACCGCTTCAATGGAACGGCTTCAATCGCTGCTTTCTGGATGCCGTATTGCCCGAACGGCCTGCGCGGTTCCGCTTCCGTAGCGGGAACATGCACACTATATCCGTGCACCCAGATCGTTCCGCAGCTGAGAAAATGCTGTACTTGTCCTTCCAAGGATTCGACAAGCTTCCGCGCGCTTTCCAATTTAAAACAAATCATGTCGATGACAACGTCCGGTTTCAATTTGCTGATCCTCTTGCCGAATTCGTTGTTCTTTTCCTCGGAATTCCGATCCGCGATGATTGATTGGACCTCATCCCAGGTCCGGTCGTTCAGATAAGGCCGGCTGCTGCCTCTTGCAACATTGATCACTTCGTGCCCCGCCCTGACAAGTTCAGGAACCAGGTACGTGCCGACGTGGCCGCTTCCGCCGATGATTACCGTACGCATGATGAATCATCCTCCTTCGAAACGAAGAATTCCATTTCAAGAACCAACAGCAATATCCGTGATGGCACGAATTAAATAATCCGCATCTTGAGCCAATAATTGCTCGCTTCCATCGTAAGTAACCAATCCTACCGCTATACTCCCTGCAGCCTTGGCCATCTTCATATCCACTATGGAGTCGCCGACCACCATGAATTCGAAAGGGGATATATCCAACAGTCCGCAAGCCTTTATGACCATTTCCGGATTCGGCTTCCCATTGGCCACTTGTTCAGGTGTAATGATAAATTGCAGCATTTCTTTTATGCCAAGCATCTTCATTAAGCTTTCCGTTCTTTGATACGCGTCCGAAGTAAGGATCCCGGCCGGCACCTGATTCTCGTAAAGGCGATGGAAGATTTCCGGAACGCCGGCATGCGTCTGAAAAGCTTCCTCCAGTTTGAGCATTTTATCCGCCTGGCTGAAGATTTCCTTTGCCTGTTTTTTGCATTCATGCCAAGGAAGCTTTCTCCATTTATAGATCAGTCCCGCCGTCAACAGTATTTCTTCATCCATTGTGGCGATTGCCAGAACCCCATTGTGATCAACCGTGTCCGGCTGGACAAAGCCCATTGTGCTTTCCCAATCTGCCTCTGCAACTGAACCGGCGGTTTCCAGGAAATTGCGCTTCCGAATCCGGTCAATATAGGACCAGAACTTCACGGAATCGAACAAAGTACCGTCTTTATCGAATCCGATGCCTTTAATCTTTATTTTCTCTTGTCCAATTCGCACGTCGGCGGCCTTTATCATGCTTCCATCCCGCTCCCAGCCTTTAATTTAACATTGATTTCGTCGACAGTCGGAAATCTTTCCTCTTTTCGGGAAACAACGATGCTTGCCAATGCATTTCCGAACGCCAGCGCCTCCCTATGATCAGCCCCTTGCAATAAAGAATAGGCAAATCCGGCATTGAAGCTGTCTCCTGCCCCTGTCGTATCGAAGGCCTTGGTGGGAAATCCGGTATGATGAATTTTACTGTTCAGCGAATACAACGCGGCTCCGTTTTCGCCCTGCTTCACGACAATGTTGCGCGCTCCATGGGTTAAGAGAATTTCCGCAGCTTTATCTATTTCACTTTCCCCTGTAAGATGAAGCAGCTCTTCGTTGTTCGGCATGAAATAGTCAATGTTAGGAAGCAGATCAATAATTTCCCTGCGTGTTTCCGGCTGCCAGCCGTTGATATCCGAGTTGGCGTCAAACATAGTGATTTGTCCAAGTTCCTTGGATTTTTTCAAACAATCCAATGCATCCTCCGATGTGAAATTGGGCAGCAGAAAATATCCGTAATAGAAACTTAACTTCGCCTGTTCGAAATGTTTTACGCGCTTTACGGTTTCCTTGGTAAAATCGTATAAATCACCGCTGTAGGTGACAAAATATCGGGAACCCGTTTGATTTACGATACCCACGGAAAGAGCCGTAGACCGATCCGTGAACATAATTCCATCTTCAATCAACGGTTTCATGTCGTCATAAATTTGTTTGCCGTATTGATCTTTTCCCAATGTAGCAATGACTCTCGGCTTCACCCCAAGCCTGGATAACGGATAAACCATGTTTGCTATGCCGCCGGGCCGGAACATCAGGTGATCGACAAGATGCTCTTGTCCAAAATCCGGCCGGTCTTTGACTTGAGCCAATATCAACTCAGCATTCAGATTGCCGATCAGATTTATCATTTATTCCTTCACCGTAACCTTTGAGATCAATTCCGCTTCTCCGGCCACCAAACCTTTTTGTTCAGACAATCCCATAGCGGCGATTTGGGTAACGAGAGAATAGGAAATGACACTTGCATATTCATCGACGGATGGTATTTGGATTGACAGGATATTTGGATGATTTAATGGTTCATCGGATACGTACACGACTTTCCCGCCCAATTCCGCCATTTCGGTTACATATCGACGATTTATATCATGCGTTTTGCCGTACGGGTTAAAAAATATCGCTTGGACACCTTCTTTAATCAATTCAAACGGTCCATGTCTAAACTGCGGTGCGGACATCGGTTCTGTAAACATTCTTGCCGTTTCTTTTAATGTCAAAGCGCCTTGACGAGCCGTATATATACTGGGTCCTCTTCCCAACAATATTAACGGTTGGCGCGGATTAAGGAACTCGCAAATTTGCTTTTTGTATTCGTCCGATTGATTAAGCTGTTCCTCAAGAATGTCGGCAGCTTTGAGTATTTTGCTTGCAAATTCTTCGCCTGCCGTCCGTCCTCCCAATAGAAGCATTAAAGCCACGGTCGTCGTAAATGATTTGGATGAAGCAATCGCCTTTTCCGCACCGGCATGAGTATGGTATACGTTCGCCGCCTTCGTCGCCAGAGTGCTGCCTGGCGTGTTTGTAACAGTTGCAAAGCTCCCCAGAGAATTTGCCAATTCCTTTGCCTCAAAGCTCTCTCCGCTCTGGGAAACGATCAATAAATCGGATTTGGTTATGATATCCCTGTTATAATATAACAACTCCGAATTATCTATAGAATGCGCATGAATACCCTTGCTCGTCAAATATGAGGTCGCAAATTCGGAAGCAATCAACGAACTTCCCATCCCTGTAAATAATAATGGTTTTTCCGATTTCGGAAAATAAAGCTCTTTGTTTTGATTTACAGTCTCTCGAATCGCTTCAGGTTGTTGTCTTACTTCAGTCCAAAATTGACTCATTTCTCCTACCCCTTCTCTGAACCTTCAGTCAGTCCATTGATGATATATTTTTGGAAGAAAAGCGCAAGAATGATCGGCGGCAGCGAAGCCAAAAAGCCGCCCGTAATCTGCATGCCGAAATCAATCATGCCTCTCTTCGAAAATTCCGAGATTGCTACTGTAATGGTTTTTGCATCATAGGTGGATGTGAATATCGTTGCGAACATAAATTCATCCCATGAGATGAGGAATACGAAGATGGCTGCCGCAATAATGCCCGGCAACGACAAAGGAATGGCAAACCGGAATAAAACACCCAGATGGGATACACCATCCATTAATGCCGATTCTTCGAGTGAGCGAGGGATCGACCGGAAATATCCTTGCAACATCCAAATGACAAACGGCAAATTAAACGTTGTATAAATCATGACGAGGGTGGAACGTTCGTTGATCATTCCCATTCTGGCCAGCATTACATACAGAGGGATCAACAAAACGATTTCCGGAACCATACGAAATCCCAATATGGAAACCAATAATTTCTGTTGACCGCGAAAGCGAAATCTTGCGTAGGCATAAGCGGCAAACATACCGATAAATAAAGACAGGAGAGTTGTCGACAAAGAAATGATCAGGCTGTTTTCCAATGCTTTAAGAAACGGCGGCAAGCTTCCGTCGGATGCCTTTCCCAAAAATACATTAATATAATTTTTATGCGTCCATTGATCCGGCATGAAATGAAGCGTTTTTGAATTCAAATCGTTGTCCGAAGAAAATGTGGCAACAACGAGCAGCACAATCGGTGCCAGCGTGAAAACTAGGACAGCGAGAACTCCAAGGTAAACAAATACGGTTTGCAATTTATTTCTGTTCATAGGATCTACTCCACATCTTTATAAAGGATTTTGATGTAGATTAACGCGAAAACGGCAATGAATATCGACATGACAAAGGCGATGGCCGCGCCGCTGCTAAAGTTCCCCAACATCATGGACGACTGATAGGTGTAGAAGGATAAGGTTTGTGTTCCGCCTGCAGGACCACCGCTCGTCATTATATAAATAATGTCGAACACTTTAAATGCCTCCATTGTCCTCACAACCAATGCAACCATAATTGCCGGACGGAGCATCGGCAGAGTTATCGCAAACAATCTGCGGAAAGCATCTGCTCCATCCACCTTTGCCGCTTCATATACATGACCGGGTATGGACTGCAATGCCGCAAGCAAAATAAGAGCAATAAATGGAGTGTTCTTCCAGACATCTGCTGCAATGACGGCATTCATCGCTGAAAAAGAATGGCCCAATAAATTCACGTATCCATCTGTAAATCCAAGCTTTGCCAACAATCCGGTGACCGTTCCATAGTTCGCGTCATACAGCCATTTCCATAACACGGCATTTACGATCGTCGGAAAAGCCCATGGAATCAACATGATTCCGCGCACCAACCCTCTTCCTTTAAACTTTTCATTCAGTATCAAGGCAATGGCCAAACCAATAATAAATTCCAGTCCCACAGAAACAACAGTAAAATAAATCGTCTTTCCCAAAGCGGACCAAAAATAATCGCTGGTCAGGACAGTCCAATAATTGTCCAGTCCAACAAAATGCCACAGGTTGGGGTGATCCAGCTTTCGGATATTTTTGCTCAAATCGATAAAGCTGATAAATAAGGCAAAAAGCAGAGGAAGCAAAATAACACTTAAAATCACAAAATAACTCGGCAATAAATACAAATAGGGTCTGATCTTCTTTTGCATGTTGTCTACCCCCGAAAACATCCAAATGATATAGAGCTTTCAAATGAAAGCTCTATATCCTTTTCAATTTATTTATTTTGTTCTAATTTCTTTAATACATCGGCCGATTCGTTCAGTGCGCTCTTCGCGTCTGCCTGACCTGTCAACACTTGTTGAATCCGAATTTGCAAATCTTTGGAGAATTCATTGTAATTATCGATTTGCGGGCGTGACATTGCGTGTTCCAATTGTGCTCCCATCTCTTTAAATGCTCCGTGATTCTTGTTCAACTCTTGATCATCGTATAGATCTTTCCAAATTGGAAGCGCACCGGCATCCAAAGATTGCTCTTTCTGGATTTTCTTGCTTGCCAAAAATTCGATAAATTTCCAGGCTGCATCCGGTTGTTTCGATTGTGGAGTAATTCCAAGAAACATGGATCCCGTTACCGTGTTCGGCTCCGCTCCATCGGCCACAGGAACCAACCCGACCTTCGCTTGGCCTTTCACTTTGGAATCATCGGCATTGATCTCGCCCCAGTAGAAGGACCAACCTGATACGAACGCTGTTTTGCCGTTTTTGAAAGCGTCCAGAATTTGCCGGTCATTCATGCTGATCGAGGCTTTATCCACAATGCCTTGTTTGATCGCATCGGACATATATTGAAGAGCTTGTATACCTTTTTCATTATTAAGTACAGGCGCACCATTGTTATCCAGGTACTTTCCTCCAAATGAACCTAAAAATTGAGTATAGTAACATACCAAACCTTCATTTGCACTCCAACCCCATGCGCTGGCAGGGCCTTGAGTGATCTTTTCTTGCTGAAGTTTGTTGGACATTTCCGTGAATTCAGTCCAGGTTTTGGGCGGATGATCGTATCCGGCTTTTTTCAGCATATCTTCGTTGTAATAGAAGAAAAGCGCATCGTTGAACATCGGAATTCCATAATAACCCCCATTGTAGGTTACAATGTTTAAGCTTGCCGGCAGAATTCCCTTCTTCATTTCATCAGTATAACGATCGGTTACCGGAATAATGAAGCCAGCCTTCGCATATTCAGTGGTCCAAATTTCATCGACATCGACGACATCGTATGCCGCATTATCCGAAGCGTTGAACGAAGCAAGTTCTTTGTCGTGCAACTGGTCATAAGCCACATGCTCCAGATTGACATGAATATTCGGATTCTCTTGCTCAAACTCTTTGATCGCTTTTTCTCTGAATCCGGCAAAATCATCACTGGATAACACTTTAATCGTAACTTGTTTGTTTGCATCATTTGAATTGGATGGTTTGTCGGATGTTTTGCCAACGCTGCCATCATTGGAAGAAGAACATCCCGCAAACATTGACGCCGCTAACGCAACAGAAAGCAATAAACCGCCAATTTTTTTCATTTTCATCCCCCTAAAGTAGCGATTCTTCTTGTACGTGTTCAAAAGCATGTGCGATCGCGCCAAGCGCTCCCGCCTTTTGGCCCAGGGAGGCCATTTCAATCTTTGACTGAATTGGATTGATTCCAGCAACATTGACGCTTAATTTTTCTATAAATTGTTCCGAAACAACATCACCACCTATGATGATTTTTTGTGGATTCAGTAAACTTATAATGTTCGAAACCACAACTGTAAACGCTTCAGCCAGCAATATATCGATTTTTTCCTGTTGTTCAAAAAGGCGGGATACTTTTCTTTCAAATACGCCAAAATTTCCAAACTGGTTAAATTGATTTTGATCAACATCTTCCTGATGAAGATAATATCCGACTTCTCCAGCGGAATGCTGAAAACCATGAATCAATTGTCCATTTGAAATAATTGCGCTTCCAACCCCATGATCCGTTATGGATATATAAACCATTTCGGAAGTATTTTTCCCTGCGCCAAGCCAGTTTTCTCCAAGGGCGGCGCCGTTAACATCGTTGTGTATCAGAATGGGAAAATCAAATTTTTGGGATATAAAAGTTCTAAGGTCAAAATTCTTCCATGAAATTGATGGAGCATCGATCACGATTCCATTTTTTGAATCGACAATCGATGGAACCAAAACGCCCATAGCGATGAATTTCTTCGGTTCAATATTTGAGGCATTTATAAAGTCTTCCAACCGGTCCAACAGTTCATCTTCAAGATTTGAAACACTGTAATCCCTTTCAAAAATAATATTTCCATCCAAATCTGTGATGATGTTTACAATTTTCTTACCCCTTATATCGACTCCAATGCCATAAGCCGATGTGGGATTAAATCTGAGCTGCACGCTTCTTCTTCCGCCTTCGCGGGTTGAACTTCCCAAGCCCTGCTCTACCACAAATTTCTTTTGAAGCAAATCGTCCACTATGGAAGAAACGGTGGAACGACTCAAACCCAACTTTTTCGCAATGGTTGCCCGACTAATGGGTTGTTCATTGCGAATGATGTCAAGTACCAAAGACCGATTGATTTTTTTAATCAAATCGATGCGACCTAATTTTTTCACCATCAATTTCCCCTATTTAAAGTTTGTTCTGAGTACAAACAAACTAACTTATGCAAGAATAATATATGAAGTCTTTGTAAATGTCAACGTGTTAATCGGCTGAATGCATGATATTGAGACGTTTATTCACCAACAGGCAACAAATTGGTCAATGCCGCCGTTGTTGGATTTTATCGACGGCTTGAAGGTTCGGATATCAGAAAGGAACAAATTAAAGAAGCTATAGCGATTGTACAAAAGAGCGATTGTACAAAAGGCTCTGCCATTGCATCCGTCATTTTTGGATTTATGATTCTCGGATTTTTGGCACTTGAAAACGCTTTGCTTTATAAGGGTTTTCTGTTCTGCTTCCAACTCAATGACACGTTATACAAAAGTCCCCTGCATTCAAGTGCAGAGGGACTTTAATTTTCATCCGCCGAGGCCGTGATATTTCCGTCCGGACCCATCTTGAGCATAGATGACACATCAAATTAAAGAATACTCACTCCTTATCCAACTGTATGACGTCCACGCCTTTATCGCGCAGCTGTTCCACATACTCTTTTTTCGTATTCTGATCCGTAATCAGATGAGTGATTTTATTTAAACCTTCAACCTGTGTCAGTGATTGGATGCCAAACTTGCTGAAATCGGCCAGTACGTATACTTCATCGGCGATACTGATCATTTTTCGCTTGACCAGCGCCTGCAGCTCATTCGATTCGCTGATCCCTCTTTGCATATGAATTCCCTTGCAGGAAAGAAACGCCTTTTCCACATGGTACAAATCCAAGGAACGTTCCGCCAACGGCCCTACGTAGGAAAGTGAACGCGGCGAGAGCTGCCCTCCGGTGGAGATGACCTGCACTTTTTCCTTCATGCTCAGCTCCATGGCAACCTTGATCGAATTGGTCAGTACGATCAGCGGAATGTCCGGCAAGCTTTTGGCCATGTACCAAGCTGTTGAACTGGCATCAAGAAGAATCCGGTCATTCTCCTGAATGTGGCGGACGGCCTCCTGTGCGATCATCCGCTTGAGTTCGGCATTGGTCGTCTCTCTTTCAGGAAAAGGGATCTCCAGCTGCGCTTCCTTGACGCTGACCGCCCCGCCGTGGCTTCGCACCAGCTTGCCTTCGCTTTCCAGCTTGTCCAAATCGCGGCGAATGGTTTCTTCCGTTACGTTGCACAGTTCGCTAAGCTCAGTAACTCGAATACTCCCTCTGTCATTAACCAATTGAACGATTTTTTGCCATCTTTCAGCTACCAGCATGCTCTACCCTCTTTTCTCAAGCGCTATAGTGTGATAATCCGTTGAAACGCTTCATAAGCCTTCAGCCAAATCTCCGTGTCCACAGGCCTATAGATTCTGGCAGGAAACGATGTTCGAATAATTCGCCTTGCCTGCTTTAAATCGGCAATATGCCCCAATGAAATATATTGTACAACAAGATTGCCAAGTGCACTAGCTTCTACGGGTCCGGCCAAAACTTCACGCCGAACCGCATTTGCCGTAAATTGGCAAAGCAGCTGATTTTGAATGCCTCCGCCTACCATATAAAGATTCTTGAAGGAATGGGCCGAAAGCTGTTCAATCTGCTCGAGGATCGTGCGGTATTTGAGCGCCAAGCTTTCAAAAATAATACGCGCGATCTCGCCTTCGGTTTGCGGCACATATTGACCGGTATCCCTGCAAAATTGCCGGATTTGATCGGGCATATGATCCGGATTCAGGAATGATGGATGATCCGGATCGATAAAGCTTTGGAACGGATCAGCTTCTTTGGCCAGCTCCACCAGCTTTTCAAAGCTCAAGTCCTTCCCTTCTTTATCCCAGGTGCGCTTGCACTCTTGAATCAGCCAAAGTCCCATGATGTTCTTCAGCAGACGATTGGTACCGTAAACACCGCCTTCATTGGTGAAATTCCAGGCGAGCGCTTGATCATTCAGCACCGGCGAGGAAAGCTCGGTTCCCATCAAGGACCATGTACCGCTGATTAAATAAGCGAATTTTTCTTCCGTTGCCGGGACCGCCGCCACTGCGGACGCCGTATCATGCTCGCCGACCGCAATGATCGGAATCGAATCGATGCCCAATTCCTGCGAAACATCTTTGGATAAACTCCCGGCTTTGGAGCCAGCGGCAACCGGCGGAAGCAGAAGATTCACAGAAAGATCCAACCGCTCCATCAATTCGGTATCCCAGCTCCCGGTTGTCGGGTTCCACAGTTGTGTCGTCGTAGCGTTCGTATATTCTGTTATCATTTCACCTGTCAAAAAATATCGCAGAAGATCGGGAATCATCAGCAGCGCTGCCGCCTTTTCCAAAAGAGGCGAGCTTCTTTTCTTCAACGCGTACAATTGATAGATCGTATTGAACGGCAGAAACTGCAAGCCCGTCCTGGCAAAAATCTCGTTTTTTCCGACTCGTCCCGCAACCTCTTCCATAATTCCATCGGTTTGATGATCACGGTAATGATACGGATTCCCTAATAGCTCCCCGCTCCGGCTAAGCAGTCCGAAATCGACCGCCCAAGAATCGATGCCCATGCTCTCAAGCTCAATTTCAAGATGTTTGGATTTCAAAATCCCCTGCTTGATTTCATGCAGCAGTCTGAGGATATCCCAATGCAGATAATTGCCGGCCTTCACCGGATCATTGGAGAATCGGTGGATTTCTTCAACAGTCAGTCTCTCCTGCTGCTTATCCAATCTGCCGACAATCGCCCTTCCGCTGCCGGCGCCCAGGTCGAACGCCAGCGCGGCCGCCTGCCCGCTCACCAGCTTGCACCGCCTATGCCTCTGGAGAGAATTGATTTGGGATAGCCGCTGTTCAAATAAGCTTTCATCGGATCCGCCGGCACGCCCATCTCCTCACGCACAGCATGCAAGAGCGGAGTCACGTCGAATTCGAACGCCTGCCGGACGGCATTCTCCGCCTCCAATACATCATTGCGCTGTTGGGCTTCCGCCACTTCAGAGTGATTGACAAGCAGCGCTTTTGCATACTGGGTTTGAACGTTCATCACGGAACGGATCATAGCCGGAATTTTGGCCTCGATATTATGCGACTGGTCAATCATATAGGCAATTTGATTCACCGTTTGCCCAATACTTAAATCAGAATCGTTGGCCGCGCTTAAAATTTGGTAGAAGATCAGAAACAGCTCATAAGGATTCATTGAACCAACGATCAAGTCATCGTCTGCGTACTTGCGGCTGTTAAAATGGAACCCGCCCAGTTTATGCTCATCGATCAAGTAGGCGACGATGTGCTCGACATTCGTGCCTTGAGCGTGATGACCGGTATCGACCAATACCTGCGCCTGCGGTCCAAGCTTGACCGCATAGTTATAGGCCATGCCCCAGTCCGCTAAATCGGTATGATAAAACGCCGGCTCGAAAAATTTATATTCAATCAGCATCCGCATTTGAGGCATCATTGCTTTATACATCTCGGCGAGCGCTTCAAGCATCCAAGCTTTTCTCTGCCGGATATCCCCTTGACCGGGATAGTTCGTTCCGTCGGCAAACCACAGGCTTAAATCACGCGAGCCCGTCTCCTTCGCAATGTCCACGCACTCCAGCAAATGGTCGGTCGCTTTGCGGCGGATCAATGGATCGGCGTTGGTCACGCTGCCCAGCATATACTCCTGCTCTTGAAAGAGGTTCGGATTGACGGCGCCGATCGCAAGGCCCAGATTTTCCGCATGGCTCTTGAGCTTTCCATAGTCCTCGACCTTATCCCAAGGGATATGAATCGCTACAGACGGACATATACCGGTCAACCTATGAACCTGTGCGGCATCATCAAATTTCTCGAACGGATTTCTCGGCACGCCTTGTTTTTTGAACACCTTGAACCGAGTTCCGGAATCCCCGTACCCCCACGAAGGGGTTTCGATTTTGAAGGCTTTCAGCTTGGCTTTGACCTGGTCAAGGTCAATCCCTCTGGCCCTTTGTTGTTCTTCAAATATTACATAAGCGCGATCTGACAAGATGATCATCCTTTCCAATGAATTCTTATCGCGTAAACGCGGCCGGCACTCCGCCGTCGATGGTCAGCATGCAGCCGGTGGTTTTTTCCGATTTGGAGGAGGCAAAGAAGGCGATTCCTTCAGCAATATCCTTCGGAAAAATATTGACGGAGAGCGTTGTCCGTTTGCGGTAATACTCTTCCAATTGGTCCGGTTCTATGCCGTATGCCGCTGCACGTTCATTGCGCCAGCCGGAATTCCAGATCGCCGAGCCTTGAAGAATCGCATCCGGCAGGATCGTATTGACGCGAATCCCAAATTCCCCGCCCTCTGCTGCAATGCAGCGCGCCAGATGCGCCTCAAGCGCCTTTGCCGCACTGTAGGCGCTGGCGTTTTTGCCCGCGTATACGGAGTTTTTGGAAGCGACAAATACCATATTTCCGCCAACCCCTTGCGCTTTCATTTGTTTGAACGCTTCGCGCGCCACCAGGAAGTACCCGGTTCCGAGCACGTTCATGTTCAAATTCCATTCCTTTAAAGAGGTCTCATCGAATGGACTCGAGGTCGCCAATCCCGCGTTGTTGACGAGAATATCCGTACCGCCGAAGGATAGTGCCGTGGCTGCGAGCGCCGAGATGACTTCTTCCTCTTTGGTTACATCCATTTTTACCGCAATCGCGCGGTTTTCACCGTGCTTCTCGTTTATGTCTACAGCAACCATTTGGGCGCCTTCCAGGTTCAAATCAGCCAATACAACATGCGCTCCTTCGGATACAAGGCGGCGTGCGGTTTCGCTGCCGATTCCGCCCGCTCCGCCGGTAATGAACGCAACCTTGCGGGAGAATTCAGTCTCTGCGGGGGCCAGTGTCAGCTTGTAAAGCTCAAGCGGCCAATATTCCACGTTATAGGATTCATTCTCGCTCAGGGAAACGAATCGTCCGAGTGCGGTCGCGCCTCTCATTACGGCAATCGCACGGTGGTACAATGCTCCGCTGACCTTGGACATCGCCCAGCTTTTTCCAGTGTTGATCATGCCCACACCGGGAATCAGGATGACGCGCGGCGCAGCCTCAAACATGACATCCCCATCGTTCTTATTGCGTTCAAAGTAAGCTTTATATTGCTCTTTATATGCTGCGATGCTTTCTTTCAAAATCGCTTTTAAACCCTCAATATCGTTTGCGTTCGGCGTCCAGTCCACAAACAGCGGCACGACCTTGGTATGCACCAAATGATCCGGGCAAGCCGCCCCGACTTGAGACAGCTGCGGAGAATCCTGGCCCCCGACAAATTGCAGAACATCGTCCGCATCGTCAAAGGTCAGGATCATTCGCTTCCGGTCGCTGACGGCGCCGCGAATCACCGGCATCACTTGCGCTGCGAGATTTTTGCGCGCCGCTTCCGGGAGCGCCTGATGCTTCACACCGCCAAACAGCTCAGATTCGTTCACCCGCGCCTCGATGTAGGTTTCCGCTTCATTAATGATCTTGATGGTTTGCGCATAGCATTCCTCTGAGGTTTCTCCCCAGGTCACGAGACCGTGTTTTTCCATCAGCACCAATTCCGCCTTCGGATTTGCGAATACGCCTTGCGCGATCATTTTGGATAAGGTAAATCCGGGACGAACATAGGGGACCCATACGAAACGGTCGCCGAAAATCTCCTTCGCCAATTCCTTGCCGTTATCCGCGCAGCAAAGGCTAATGATCGCGTCCGGATGCGTATGGTCCACATGCTTAAACGGCAGAAAAGCATGCAGCAATGTTTCTATTGAAGCGCGAGGATGCTTCGCGTCGATCATGCAATGAGACAAATAACCGACCATTTCCTCATCCGTCATTTCATCCCTTTCCATTAACGGACGTATATCTTCCATGCGGAGCCCCGTAAAATTATGTGCTTTCATTGTGGCTAAATCGGAGCCGCTTCCTTTTACAAACATAACTTCAACATCGCGCCCCCTGAAGTCCTTTACAACGGTTTTGCTCGATGTATTGCCGCCTCCCCAGTTGCATACCCGGCGATCAGCTCCGATAATATTAGAACGGTAAACAAGTTCATCCAATCCCCCTGATAACTTTGAAGCTTCCTTGTTATCCCATAAACTTTGAACCATGGTTTTACCTCCGATATATGTTTGTTTATGACTGAATTTTATTATATTATATTTGTTTATTTTTGAATATATCTTTTTTTGGCGCAACTTCTAAGTCCGCTGCCATTTAAACTGGAATGAAGTCTGCTGCAGTTCTTGCGCCAGCTTGGTCAGATCGTTGATCGAATCTTTCAATTCCATCATCGCAGCCAATTTTTCTTCGGTATATAGGCAACCAGGGCGTAATTTTGGGCAGAAACACGCAGAAACAGGGTACTGAATTTCTTTGGTTTTGATCAAAGCCGCTGCCAGTCTGTTTACTAAGTCAGAATAAGAACGCCGCATATCCTTCAAGATGATGGACGATGCGCCGCATAATAAGCCCCAAAGCACAGATAAAATCAAAAAAACCGCAATCAACTTCTGTTCAATGCCAATTTTTCGAATGGCCGACATATTATCACCCGCATTTCTTAGTAAAATGCCTCCAAGTCCTATGAACCGATTGGAGGCATTTTACTGCATGAAAGCTAATTATTATTGCAATGAAATTGAAATCACTGAAACAAAATCAGGATTAATAAACCTTCTTCCATTCCCCGATGTTCTTCGCGTCAAATTTAAACGGATCCCCAAGCATCACTTGCGTTCCTTCTCCGTCCTGAACAACTTCCTTGTCACCCAAACGTCCTGCATTAAACTTATCGCCGACTTTTCCGGTGATCGAGCCCTTGACCAGATTGTCTGCGGCGTATCCCGCAAGATAACCTACGTCAATCGGATTCCACAAGTACATCCATTGGCATACACCGCTCTCGATATACTCCGCCATTTCGCTGGGAAGTCCCAGACCGGTAAGCTGCACTTTGCCTTTCAGGCCCTTATCGGTCAGCACCTTGCCCGCTGCCGCAATACCAACTGTCGTCGGAGCAATAATCCCCTTCAGATTCGGGAAAGATTTAAGCAATCCTTCCGTCTCGGATACGCTCTTATCCCGAAGATCGTCCCCGTATGCCACTTTAACCAGCTTCATATCTTTATATTTGGGATCTTGAAGCTCTTTTTTCATCCATTCGATCCACGTATTTTGGTTCGTCGCTTGCGAAGTTGCGCTCAGTACGGCGATGTCGCCTTTTCCGCCGATCATGTCATAGATCGCCTGGATTTCGACACGGCCGATTCTTTCAGGGTCCGCCTGATTGATATGAACCATGCGGCTTTTGGCATTTACTGCAGAGTCAAGCGAAAGCACCTTGATTCCCCGATCCATCGCTTTGGTCAAAGCGGGCTGCAAAGCATCCGGATCGTTGGCCGCAATCGCAATGGCATCCACCTTTTGAGCGATGAGCTCTTCGATAATTTGGATTTGCGCTTCAGCGGTCGGCTGGTCCGGCGCTTTCATGATCACTTCGCCGCCCAGTTCTTCGATGGCGTTCTTATAGCCCTCCATCATTTTTTCCCCATAGGGATTACCGGTGTTTTTAAACACAATCGCGAATTTCTTTTTAGCGCCGCTTCCGTTATCCGCCGGTTTTGCGGTTTCGCTCGGCTGCTTGCCGGGTTCCGCGCTCGTGTTTCCCCCTTGGCTTGCGTTGTCTTTCGTCGCACTGCCGCATCCTGCCAGCAACGACAAAGACATCACCATAACTAATACAGCTGACAACAACTTTTTCACTGATATTTCCTCCCTTTATAATGTTTCTATATAAAACAGTCATGGACTGCCTTATATCATGACTTTCTTCGCTTTAAATTGGCAATTAAGACAGAAACGATCAACAGCGCTCCGATGATGATCAGCTGCGTCTGCGCGGCAACGTTGATTAATCCCAGACCGTACCGAAGCAAGCCGACGAGGAAAACAGCGATGATTGCGCCGATCATTTTACCCTTCCCCCCGGCGGTGCTGATCCCGCCAAGAACGACCATCGCGATCACTTCCAATTCGTACATATTTGCGACGTTCGGCCTTGTGCTGCCCATTTTGGATGTGAGAAAAACAGCTGTTACGGCTGACATCAGGCCTGTCAATGTAAAAACGATCAGCTTGACCCTGTTGACTTGAACGCCGGAGAACATGCTCGCCGTGGGATTGCTTCCAATTGCATAAACAGTTCGGCCGAAAGTGGTTTTGTGAAGCACTATCCCGAAGAGGATTGCGAGCATAACAAACGCAATCAGAATAAATGGAACCCCTCCGATATAACCCCATCCGAAAAATTTGAACCAAGCGGGAAAATTGCCGGATGCCTGATCCTCCAGAATGATATAAGCAATTCCCCGGTATAAGATCATGGTGATCAACGTTACGATGACCGCTGACAATTCCTTGAATTTGACAATCAGCAGGCCGTTGATCAATCCGGCAAGGGTGCCGACCGCCAGGCTGATGAGAATCGCCAACACCATCGGAACCCCGCTGTTGTACAAAACAGCCATCACAACCGATGAGAGGGCTACAATCGATGCCACTGAAATATCGATATCGGCGAGAATCATCACAAAAACCATCGGCAGAACGATAAACGCTTTATCGAGGAAGCCCATTGTGGCATCCCGCAAATTATCGTAATCCAAATAGTAGGGAGAAAGATTCGCATTCATCACGTTGACGAGGATAAACAGCAATACCAGCATCCATTCCCATTGAAAAAATACAGTTTTCAGCTTGAAGTCCCTTTTGTCCAAAATGACTCTCTGCAGCACGTCTAGATCCTCCTCCCCAACAAATGATTTCGTTCGACACTTCTCTTCACAAGTGCGTTCACGAGAACTGCGATCAGAATGACCGTCCCTTGAATGGCCATTTGCCAAAATGGGGATATATTCAGAAGAGGAAGCGCATTGTTTAAAATACCCAGCAGCAGGGAACCCAGAATAATGCCCGAAATCTTGCCGCTGCCTCCGGCAATGCTCACTCCGCCGAGCACACAGGCAGCAATTACGCTCAATTCATAACCCATGGCGGTATCGCCTTGCGCCGATGCGAATTTTGCGACCCAAAGCACACCGGCCAGTCCCGACAATCCTCCCATAACGGTGTAAATTAACCATAAAATTCGATCGTTGTGAATTCCGCTGATTTTGGCGGATTCCGGATTGCTGCCGACCGCATAAATTTGTCTGCCTGTCCGGGTATGATTAATGAAGTAATAAGAGACGGCATAAATGATTAAAGCGACAAAAATCAGCGTATTGATTCCCAGTACGGATCCTGTTGCAATATTCTTAAAGCTTTCCGGCATCTGATGGGCGCTGATCCATTTCCCGCCGCTGATCGTAAAGGTCAAGCCCCGATAAACATTCATCATGCCAAGCGTGGCGATAATCGGAAGAATCCCCACCTTGGAAACCAATATCCCCAGAATCGATCCGCTGATTAAACCGATAAGCGTTCCAAGCAAAATCGCCAACAATGGATGCAGATCCGGAAATTTACTGACCGTAAGCGCCGTAATCATTCCCGATAATGCCAACGTCGAACCGACAGACAAGTCGATTCCCCTCGTCACAATGACAAGCATCATGCCGATCGCGAGAATGCTTAAAATCGCGGTATTCGTCAGCAGGTCGTCAATATTCTCCAAGGTAAGAAAATTCGGATTCCGCAATTGCACTAATATCGCCAGAAGAATGATGAATCCGAACAAACCCAGCTCTCTAAAATTCATCGCTTTCGACATTGATTTTTCCATCTCTCTTCCTTATACTGCTGATGTTTCCAACGCAGATTTATTTAGCATCGACGCTTCAAGAATCGCTTCCTGCGTCGCTTCCTTCCGGTCAAGGCATCCCGTCACTCTGCCTTCCCGCATCACAACGATGGTATCGCTCATTCCCATCACTTCGGGCATTTCCGAGGAAACCAGAATGATCCCATACCCCTGAGCGGCAAGCTCGCTGATAATCTCATAAATCGCCGACTTGGCCCCGACATCCACACCTTTGGTCGGCTCATCCAAAATGATGATCTTCAAATCGGAGGTCAGAAGTTTAGCCACAACGACTTTTTGCTGATTGCCTCCGGATAACGAGCTGACCAGATCAAAGACGCTGTTTGCTTTCACATTTACTTTTTCCGTCAATTGCTTTGCCGTCTGTCTTTCTTTGGCGCGGCTTATCCACCCCTTGCTGGCAAATTTCTTCAACGCGGATAATGTCACGTTGCTGACTATATCCCATTGCAGAATGAGCCCCTGCTTTTGCCGGTCCTCGGGCAAATAACCGATTCCAAGCTCGATGGCATCCAACGGCTTGCGGATATTCATCTCTTTTCCTTCCACATACACTTTGCCTTGATCGTATGGACTAATTCCGAAAATCGACTGGCAAACCTCGCTTCTTCCCGCTCCGACAAGACCTGTGAGCCCAAGAATCTCGCCCTTGTGAAGCGTAAAGGAAACATCCGCAAAGAATCCGGTTTTCCCCAGCCCTTCAAGCCGCAGCAATTCCCCGCCGATCTCATGCTTCCTGTCGGGAAACAATTGCGTCACTTCGCGTCCAACCATCGCCACAATCAGCTCTTCATTGGAAATATCATGGACTCCCCATGTGCCGATATATTTCCCATCCCTGAAAACCGTCACATTGCCGGCCAACCGATACATATCCTCGAAGCGATGCGAGATAAAAATAATCGATGCGCCGCGGTCCCTCAATTTTTCCGTTATTTTATACAGCTCCTCGCTCTCTCTCATCGTGAGCGCAGCCGTAGGTTCATCCATGATAATGATTTTTGCGTCGGCGGAGAGCGCTTTGGCGATTTCGACGATTTGCTGCTGGGCGACACTTAATGCTCCCATTTGCGTTTTCGGATCAAAATCGGCGCCCAATTCCTCCAATAATTTTCTCGCCTGGTTATGCATTTGTTTCCACAGAATTCTTCTTGTGCCTTTTTGCAGCTTTTCATGTCCCATGAAAATATTTTCAGTCACACTTAAGTCCGGATAACAGGTCACATGCTGATAGATTGCGGCAATCCCCATTTTTTTGGCGTGATTCGGATCCTTCAGATCGACCTTCACTCCGTCCAGATAGATTTCCCCTTCATCCTGGGCATGGACGCCGGTGATGATTTTAATAAATGTGGATTTGCCGGCGCCATTCTCTCCCATCAATGCATGGATTTCTCCCCGCTTCAATTTGAAATGAACATGATCCAGCGCTTTGACGCCTGGAAACGTTTTTGTAATCCCTTTCAATTCAAGCGCAAATTCAGCCATAAAGTTGAATCCTCCTTCCTCCAATACACTTCTGTTTTCTGCATCTTTTTCTTAAAATAAGATACTTGAATTGGCGCTGATTCAATAGGAGACAATGTTCAGTTCAGGGGGGAATTATTCTGTTCTTTACAAAAAAACAGCCCAATCTGAATTAGGCTGTTTAGACGGATATGTGTCCTGGAGCTGCAAGCGGCTATTGTTTGATATGCTGATCCCGGTACTGCGAAGGCGATTGCCCTGTCCACTGCTTAAACAGACGGCTGAAATACTTGGTATCGTGATAGCCGATTCTTGCGCTGATTTCATACATTTTCAGCTGCGGATCGCGGAGCAGTTCCTTGGCTTTCTCCATCCGCTTCCTTGTCACAAAATCAAGAATCGTTTCCCCGGTTTGAATTTTAAAATATTGGCAGAAATAAGTCGGATTCATGTAAACGGAATCGGCGATTTTCTTGATCGTAATCTCGCTGCCCAGGTTTTCCTCAATCCATGACTTAGCCTGCTCCACCGGCTTTGCGTTTTCTTTTTGTCGCGCTTGCTGAATGTGCCGGATGGCCATCCCGAGCAGATCCGTTACGTGCTCTCTCAACTGGCTCAGATTCGCCGCTCTGTTTACATTTTGCAGGGCCTCTTCAAGCGGAATCGCAAGCTCATCGCCATGGGAATTCTCCATCCAGACAGAATGGATCTGAATCATCATATACTGAACCGCACGCTGTATGGATGCCGGGGACTCCATTTTTCCCAGCTCGTCAAAGACCCGCTGGACTTCGATTTCAGCTTCATCCATATCTGCCTGCTCGATTGAACGCCTCAGATGCTGAACCAGCGGATAAACGCCAGAATCGGCCTTGCTGCCCGGCCTTGTTTCCGGATGCTCTTCCATGGTCGACCGGAACACCTGATTCCCGCCGAACAGCAGCCGGTAATTGATGAGCGACAGCGCTTGCTGTCTGGCGTTCGGAAGCATATACAGATCTTCAATCACATCCGCTTGGCCGATGGAAGCCGAAAAAGGCGTGAATTTCTGAATGGCGGAGCGAAGCTGCTTCGAAAAAACATCGGCTTCAGCTGCCAAACGCCCGCATTCCCCGTCCTCAGGGCTGTATAGCAGCGCCCAAAAATCGGAATCTCGCCCTCTCCACCACCAGCCTTGACGAATGCTCTGCGGCGGATGATCCGATACCATCTCGCCAATGATATTTTCCAGCGCAAACGTATACGCCTTCCAATCTTCAATCGTGAAGCTCCTCGCCTTAACTGGCAAGTCGTCCAGGGAAATGTTCAGCATGACGTACCTGCCGTCCGGAAATTCGTTGACCCAATAGCCGAAACGCGAAGGATCTTTGCCCGCTGCAGTAATATCGCTCAGCATTTGGGTTTGGCGCGCTTGCTTTAATTGCACCCCCTGCCGCTCCAGTTCAGTCCATTTTTGCAAATGCATCCTGTTCGTGATGATGTTATTCCGAATTTCCGCCATTCGCGTCCGGAACTGCTCGCGGTTGACCGGCTTCAAAATGTAATCGACCGCTCCTTCCCTAAGAGCGGACTGAAGGTATTCGAAATCGTCATAGCCGCTGATCAACAGAGGAAAAAACGAATACTGCTTCTTGGCCTCTTTAATGAACGTCAGCCCGTCCATTTCAGGCATTCTGACGTCGGTGATGATCAGATCGACCGCCCCTTGCATCCCGTGCAGAAAATCAAGGGCCGATGGTCCGTCCGCGAACGTCCCGATGACTTCATAGCCGTCTCCGCATGACACCACCAGACGTTCAATGCCCCTACGGATCATCGCTTCATCATCCACAATAAGAACCCTTACAGCCTTCAAAGCTGTTCACCTCCATACACCGGTATGCGAATAATAACTTCCGTGCCTTTTCCGTAAAGACTGTCCAATTGAACCCCGAAGTCCGCTCCGAACATCAAGGCGATTCTCGCATGAACATTTCTCAAACCGAGTCCGGAGTCCCCCGCAACAAATGCCTCCGAGCGCATTAAATCGTTCAGCTCCGCCAACTTGTCCGCCGGAATTCCGGGCCCGTCATCGCGAATTCGAAAAACAATTTCCTGCTTTCCGGAACCCGCCCCGAACTCCTGATTGATGCTGATCTGAATGTGGACTCCCTTGCGAAGCTCCAAGCCGTGCTTAATCGCGTTTTCCACAATCGGCTGCAGAATGAACTTCGGCGTATACAGAAGATGAATATCGATTTTAGGATCGATCATAAAGTTGACCCTGTCCTCAAACCGGATTTTTTGGATCGTCAAATAATCCCGAACGTGTTGAACCTCTTCATCAATCGTTACCAATTTGGATTTATTGCTCAGTGAAAAGCGCAGCATCCGGCCAAGCAGCGTCACCATTTCCACCACCAGACCCGTTTCCCCTTCTTCCACAGCCATCCCGATTGTTTCCAGCGTATTGTACATGAAATGGGGATTGATTTGCGATTGCAGAGCATATAGTTCAGCTTCTTTTTGCTTGATCTCGATATAATAATTTTTCTCGATCAGCTCCCTCGTGGTCGCCACCATCGAGTTGAAGCTGCGGGCAAGCATTCCCACCTCGTCCCTGCTGCGTATCTTCAGATCGACCTGAAAGTTGCCCATCTCCACATATTTCATCAACCCGCTGAGCTTCTTGATCGGGCGCGTTACTTTTAAAGCGAAGAAGATGGAAATAATCGAAGTGATCGTGATAAATATCAAGAACATCAAAATCGTGATGTTCCTGACCAGATCCGTACGTTCCGTCAAGTATTTCAATGGAATGCTGTGAACCAGCACCCATTGGTATTGGGAAAATTCCTTCACGCTGACCAGTCTTGATTCGTCGGTTGCATTCGACCTGAAGCTCCCGTTCAGAATCGGGTATTGATTGATTTCCTGATCGATGCTGCCTATCTTATTGTTATCGGTATGATAGAGGATCTTTCCCGTTTTGTTCATGATCCAAAGCGCTGCCTTATCTTCCTTCTCAAAATTGCGCAGGATTTCATCAATAAACTTAAGCCGAACCGCAATAAACATCGTCCCCATGTTTTTGCGGTTGTCAAAATCCTGAATCTGCTTCATGATCATGATGTAGGGAACGTTTCCGTCAAATTTCAAATGAACCTCATTCGGCAGAATGATTTTTGTTTTCCCTTGCCAATCAAGATCGTTCCCGCTCGGGACCGGCAGGGTATCCAAGCCAAAGCCTGAAAAGTTAAGCCTTGTGCTGTGAAAAAAACGATTTTTCGATATCAAAAAAACGCCAAGCACATTGGGATTGCTGCCATTAAGATAAGTACTTGCCATATAGCTGTTGACGACAAACTGGTCTTTAAGCAGATCGGACTGATTCTGGTAATGGTCCCGCCGCAAAATAGCAATAATGTCATTGGAGTTGTATAACAATTCCGGAAGGTTGACGATTTCATTCATTTGCTTCTCAATATTCGCCCCGGCCTGTTCCAAAAATCTGGGCATGTACTCACCAAGCTGCTCCTGAATGGACTTCGTATATTGCCAATATGAAATATACCCCATCAAAGACATGGGAATGACCGTAAGAATAATGTAAGTGACGATCAGCTTGGAACTCAGACGGTAATTGCGAAACCTCAATCTCTTCAGCATTTTAAAAATCATATTGGTCCACGTTTTCCTTCGTAAAATCTAAAGGCTCGCCCATAATGACGATATCCCCGTTGACTCTGATATTCCCGACATTGTCGATTTCCTGACCGTCATGCGGCGGTATGCCGTCGAGCAAATTTTCAGCCAACACGACCGTTAAATATCCTAATTTTTTAGGGCTCCAAAGCGTTACGATCTGCGCGGATCCCTCGTGCAGGTAAGACCGCATCACATTCGGAGAGGACAATCCGACGACTTTAACCTTTCCGGCTTTTCCTGTATCTTTTACAGCTTTGGCGGCAGCAGGCGGACCTACGGACGAGTTGCCGATAATCCCCGCCAGATGCGGATGAGCTTTTAACAGCTGCTTTGCAACTTCATAGGCTTTTTGTGAATCATCATCGGTAGGCGCGATTTCGGCCAGTTTCATCAGCGGGTAATACTGCTGCTGCTGAATTTTGATCCACTTTATCCATTCGTTTAAATTGGACGCGGACGGCGCCCCGGTCATGATCGCAAATTCGCCTTTTTCATCAGTATTCCATGCCAAGGTGTCCATCATATGCCGTCCCAGCATTTCCGGCTCCACCATATTGATGAAAAATTCCCGTCCGCCAGCAAGCGTATCCGAATCCCAGGTGATGACTCTAATACCTTGTTGCTTTGCGGTTATTAAGATCGGGAGCAGCTTTTGCGGATCGTTAGCGGATACGGCAATGACATCCACTCGCTTATCGATAAGATCCTGGATAACCTTGACTTGTTGGTCGGAATCCGCAGTCTGCGGACCCTCATAAAGCACATTGACCCCCAATTCTTTTGCAGCTTCCCGCGCACCGTCCTCTACGGCATTAAAGTAGGGGATTCCCTTCAGCTTCGGGACGATGCCGATCGTATAATTGTGCTTATTGTTTTGCTTTTTAGATGCGTTATCTTTCTCCATAGAATAGATCACTTGGTATTTATCTCGTTGAAAAGGATTTTGGCAACCGCTTGCAACGATCAGGATCAGAAAAATAACCGCCGCTTTTCGAAGCATGATATTCCACCTTTAAAAGAAACCTCATATAGAGACGTTCAAAACCAATATCAGTATAGCATAACGCCCCATGAATAGAATGTGGATAATCCTTATGCTTCTGCATAGATTATCCACATCCAACAGGGTTTGTCTTCAATTTAGATTCATATGCAGTTGAAGCTGCGGATCTACAATCCTAGGCGTGATAAAACACCTCGGGAATTCGTTTCATCAGGTTTCCGTCTTCCCACGGAATCATGATCGGTTTCATGAACTCCTGCCATTTTTGGTTGACTTCTTCGTTTGCAAGAATTTCCATCGTTTGCTCAAAGTCGCCTGCCACTTGCATGTAGGCAAACAGATAACGTTCATGCATAAAAATACTGTAGGAATGAATGCCGAGCCGGTCAAAAATATTCAACAGCTCAGGATATACAGCCTGGTGTCTGATGCGGTACTCCTCCTCGAATCCTTCACGAACTTTCATCACAAAACCATAGTGAGCCATCCTTTTTTCCACCCCCGGTTCCTTATTCAAATGCTTCCATCATGGGACGCATCAGGATTTGCAAAATGCGCGTATTTGGATCCTGCTTTACCATTAATCGGATTCCTTCGGCGACATCATCCGGATTCATGGCGTTTTTTCCCCATTCGATCCATTTTTGCTTTTCCGCTTCGTCGGTCGTAATATCCTGCCATAAAGGCGTGTTGATGCTGCCTCTGTCAAATTATAATCGCATAAATAATAGAAGCCTTGGGGCAAGCTAACAATCAAAAGCATTTTTTTGTTTTAACCCGTTTTTCTTTATTAATATTTTTTTATCATTATTTTATTTTTGATTATATGTTATAACCCAAATATGTTCAAGCAAAAAAATATAAACAAAAACAATTAAACTCTGCGAATATAGCTGCATAAATCGAAATAAGGCCATTATTGCACCAACACTCGCAAATTAAAACCCAATTATAAGGCCCCGTTCCAATATCTTAAAAACCTGTTATTCAATTTTTCCATGGATTCGCATAATCCCTTTATTTTGCTGCTTTGCGGCCTGCCGTATTTACGGGATCGGCTCACCTTAAACCTGAATCGTCCACTCGCCCAGCGGCTCCTTCTAATCCACCAGATGGAGCCGCTGAACAAGGACGGAAAGCCGAGCAGATCGACGCCGACATCATCCGCATCGCGGCGGAAGAGAACGGGATGTGATGACGCGATGAACCGCCGTCTTCACATTCTAAATTGCTGGCCGCGCTTGCCTCGCCAATTTCCGGCCTCCAAACAGGTCGGACTTGGCATTGAGAAGGGGCAAGT